>DASZPR010000098.1:0-16072 GCA_035550235.1 Verrucomicrobiia bacterium
CCGCGGGTCCGTTGGCACCAGCAAATCCACCGATGCATTCACACCATTGCTCACAATCGTCGCTCCCGGCGCCCAGGCCGGAACGCCCGCCAGCGCAAAATTATTCACGCCATTGGTCCACGACGTATATTTGATCAAAGGAAATTGTTGCGGATAGCTCGGAAAGATCACTGTGGCCGGGTCCAACCGAATCGTATTCGCCGTTCCCGCCGTCGCCAACACCTTGGTCAGAACTTTCGTCGAAGCATCAGGAGTCACCGTCAATCCCAGGGTTGAATTCGTGATATTGAAAGTGAACAAACCCGCCGCATTGGTCGCGAGCGCATTGGAAACCACCAGCGTCCCGCTGTTGATCGTCACCAGATTGGTGATGCTGGCCGCGCCGACCACGATATTGCTCGCGTAAACCGTGCCGCCGTTGATACTCAATTGCCCTCTCGTGTTAAGACCTGCCGCCGTGGAAATCGTCGTATTGCCGAGGGTCAATGTCGACTCCACTTTCAACACCGCATTCGCTCCGTTGACGTTCATTTGTCCCCAACAAGCGGCCGTGCTGGTGCCCGTTTCCAGCGATTGATTACCGACAATTAACGTATTGGCGTCCACCGTCCCTGATGTGAACGTAAACACGCCCTTGTGCGGCCCCGCCCACGTATCGCTCGAACTGGCCGCATCCCGCGCCAGCGACAACGTATTCACCAGCACGTCAATGGAGCCAAGGCTGAAATCGTTCGTGCCACCGCCACCATTCGAACTGGACGCGCTGCTGTTTCCATCACCCACCCCCCACCATGTAATGCGGCTGGTCGGGTCCGTCGCGCCGTTGACACCGCGGAAATACGCCGTGGGAGCATTTGCGCCGAATGCCGGATTGAACATGACAACGCCATGCGCCGCAGTGCTGTTGTTGCCGGACTTATCCATGCCGATGTCCAAACTGTCGACGAAAAACGCGTTGGTGATGCCCAATTGCAGCAGCGAAATAATGCCTGGGTTATTGCCTGCGTTGCGCGACATGACAATCGAATAGTTTTTTCCCGCCGTGCGGTAATTTGCCAGCGTGTCCGCATACGAAAGCGAAATGACGTTCGTCTTCGCTAAAATCAGGTTACCGCCGGTATGTTGGGCGACCGGAACTCCCGGAAATGCCGCATCGCCAATCCCGAGGCGGCTGGCCGTCACTTGGAAATTTCCCAGGCCAGACAGATCAAGCGTCGCGCGGCTGGGATTCAGCGAGGCATTCGCCTGGTTGATGCCGATGTTCGCGCTCGCGTTGCTGATCGCCAACGTGCCATTCGCGCCAGTGACCGTGTTTGTCAAACTTAACCCAGCCGCCGGATCCGTAACCGTTCCCACCGAAAAGCCGCCCGTATTCGTCACTGATAAAACGACGCCATCGTTAATCAAAGTGGTATGCAGCGTTGCATTATTAGTGCTTCCAAAAACCAACGAGCCAATCGCGATATTCACATCCACCACGTTGTCCACATTCGATTGCGTCGTGCCTCCCGTGCTGAACATTTTCACGTCGTCACCGCCGACCAACCCGCTTTGCGTGCCGGTGGTCGCGTTTGTCCAATTCAACGCCGTCGACCAATTGTTGAGTCCTGCGCCGGGACCAAACCAGATATTCGTATTTCCATTCTGCGCCCTGGCGGCGAGTAAACAAACAAGGTTTAAAATCAGACCGAGCAGGACGGGCTTGCGCAACTGTAGTGTGTTCATAGTGGAGGTGTTCGTGAATTTCCGGCAGCCGAAGCCGCCGCCTGGCGCCGGAAAACTTTCTGATTAAATTCTCAGCTCTGGGTTTTGGAGTTGGTTAAAGGGGATTGTGAAAATCGGCCATTAGATTATCTCAAAAATTCTCTCCGGCAATTTGGCGGTTCTTTAATTAACCTTGAATTTTCTCCACTGCCTCCAAAAGCGCTTGCCAAGCCCTTTCCGCCCCTACAAATTCCTGTTATGCGCACCAAATCCCCCCGGGTTCTGTTGGCCCTCGGCTGGTACGACCACCGCGTGCATGAAGGGATCGCCAATTATGCACAGCAGCACGGCTGGCATTTGTGCGTGGATGTCACCAAGGAAAAAGTCATCCCCTGGGGCTGGCAGGGTGACGGCATCCTCGCCTGGCTCGGCGCCGGCGATGACCTCGCCACCTTCGTCACCGAGTCAAAATTACCCACCGTCGATTTCAGCTATCGCCGGCCACAACTTCCCTTCCCCCGGGTACTTACCGATCACTTCGCCGCCGCCAAGCTCGCCGCCGAATATTTCCTCGTCCGCGGCCTGACGAATTTCATGTTTTATAGCGCTGCGGAAAACTGGTCCTTCGATGAAACGGGACAGGCGTTCGTGGATGAACTCAAAGCCGCCGGCCACGGTTGCACCTGGATCCGCTGGCATAAATCTCCCTCCTACACCACCGGCCATTTACAGTGGAAAGACAAGCGAAAATGGCTCGCGGCGCAGTTAAAACACGCCGCCAAACCGCTCGCTTTGTTCGCCGCTTCCGATGACCATGCGCTGGAAGTACTTGAAACCTGCGAAGGCAACGGAATCTCCGTCCCCGAAGAAGTCAGCATCATCGGCATGGACAATTCCCTCCTCGCGGTCGAGGCCATGCGCACGCCGATTTCGAGCGTTGATCGCAACCTCGGCACGCTCGGTTTTCGCGGTGCGGAATTGCTCGATAAATTGATGCACGGCAAACCGCCGCCGCCCGAACCGATTCGGATTCCGCCCACCGGTTTGATCGCCCGCAAGAGCAGCGATTTGCTCGCCGTGAACCATCCCGGGGTCGCCCGCAGTTTGCGTTTCCTCTGGGAAAACTGCCACCGCCCCATCGGCGTGGATGACCTCGCTAAAATTGCCGGCATGTCCCGCAGCGGATTGCACCAGGCGTTCCTCCAATACATTGGCCGCCCACCCGGCAGCGAGCTCCATCGCGTTCGCATTGAGCGCGCTCAGAAGCTTTTGACCGAATCCAATCTCAAGCTCGAAGTCATCGCCGAAATGTCCGGTTACCAAAGCGCCAACAGCTTCTGGGTCGCCTTCAAACAAGCTACTGGCCTCTCGCCCAAGCAGTTCCACAAGCAATTCTGCATCTGAAAACCCGCCCGCCACGGCCTTTTGCCCGGTGGACAATTTTCAAGCTTCTTTGCAGAAAGGCGGAGAGACTTTGCCAAAGCGATGTCTTACGATGTTATCCATCAACGCATCATGAGAAACGGTCACCACGAAACTTTGCCTGGATAAATGCCCGTCGCCTCTGCTCTGCCTTAACACCTCCTCGGCTTTGAACACAAATAAATCCAACCTGGGAGCGTCGGCGTCCTGCCGGCGAGTCCCGCCCTTTGTAGCGCACACTGTCAGCCTGCTGTTTCGCCAACTGGCAGTCGGCAGCGCCCATTGTCTATTAATAGTCGCCACATTTATGGCGTGGCAAGCGAACGCTGTCGCCCCCTGGAACCTCGTCATCAACACCAATAACGTCGTCAACGTCCTCAATTTCGGCGCCGTCGGTGACGGCATCACGACCAATACCACCGCCATTCAAAACGCCATCAACGCCGCCGCCGCCGGTCCCACCACCAATGGCGCTCCGGGCGGCACCGTCAAAATTCCGGCAGGGACATATATGTGCGGACCGTTGACGTTGAAAAGCTCCGTTAACCTTCAACTCGATGCCGGTGCGCTCCTCCGCATGCTCCCGCTCGGCCAATATCCGGGCGGCACCGTCAATCCCGCCAATTTCATTTCCGGCACCAGCCTGCACGATATCGAAATCAGCGGCACCGGCGCCATCGACGGCCAGGGCGCACCCTGGTGGCCTTATGCGAACACCAACGGCGCCGTGCGGCCCATCATGATTCGGCTCTCCAACTGCAACCGCGAAATGATCCGCGACGTCACGCTTTCCAATTCGCCCGAGTTCCACATTTCCATTAGCGGTTCTTCCGCCAAAAACACCACCGTGCAACACGTGACCATTCGCGCCAATCCCTCTTCCGACCCGGTCAATCCCGGCCATAATACCGATGCCTGCGATGTGTCCGGCACGAACATTTTGGTGCAGGATTGCGACATCAGCGTCGGCGATGACAATTTCACGTGCGGCGGCAGCACTTCCGACATCTTGATCACCAACAACACCTACGGCTACGGCCACGGCGTTTCCATTGGCAGCTACACTTCGCCCAGCGTCTCCAACATGACCGTCGTGAATTGCACCTTCAACAACACCGATCAGGGCATCCGCATCAAAACCGACCGCGACCGGGGCGGCTTCGTTCACAACATCAAATATCTCAATCTCTCGATGACGAACGTGATGCGGCCCATCCTGATTTACTGCCAATACACCAACACCATTTCCGCCTACCGCGCCGTCGACAGCATTTCGCCGGGTGTCGCGGCCGGTTTCCCGAGCAACGCCGTCATCAGCACCACGCCTCACTATCGCGACATCCTCATCAGCAACCTCACCGCCACCGTGCAATCCGGCCGCACCGCCGGTCTTATCTGGGGATTGAAGGAAAGCTGTGTCAGCAACGTCACGCTCGTGAACGTAAAAATCACCGCCCCCAAAACCTTCGGGATTTACGATGCCAAAAACGTGCAGATCATCGATTCGCAAATCATCACGCCGACCGGCGTAAGAAACATTTCGTTTTTCAACTCGGACCTTACCATCACCAATTCCACCACGTCCACCACTCCGGTTTCCCTGGACGGCGCGGATACTAACGGCATCGGCACCACACTTTCTCTCTACAACACACCTGTGTGGTTAAGCAACACCAACGCCCTCGATGACAGCCCCAACATCACCCTCGGCAACAGCACCCTCACCGTCAGCAACGACCTGCTGCTGGACACCAATTCGCTCGTCACATTTTTACTGGGCACGAATGCCTCAACCCTCGCCGTCACCGGCAATCTGGCGAACATCGGCTCCCTCAAGGCTGTCGCCGGCCCCGGCTTCACCAACGGTACTTACACGATCTTTACTTATGGCAACACGCTCAACGGCTGGGGACCTCCCACGCTCGCCAGCACCCCGGCGGGCTACAGTTATTCCTACGACACCAACACGCTCGGCCAGATAAAACTCGTAGTCACCTTGCTCCCGCCCACCAACCTGGACGCCACCGCCACCAACCTGCTCATCAATTTGAAATGGAACGCCGTCAACGGCGCAACTTCCTACAATTTAAAACGCGGCTCCACGATCGGAATCTATCCCACCGTGATTAGCGGGTTGATCGCGACGAATTATTCCGACGCCAACGTCACCAACGCCGCAAATTACTTTTACGTTGTCAGCGCCGTCGGTGCCGGCGGCGAAAGCTCCAACTCACCGCCCGTCACGGCCACACCACTGCCCTCCAGCCAGCCGACAAATATCGTCTCACAAGTAAACGGCAACACCCTGCAACTCACCTGGCCGCAAGACCATCTCGGCTGGCGCTTGCAGGTCCAGACCAACAGCCTCATCGGTGGCAATTGGGTCACCGTGCCCAACTCCACCAATGTAAACTCTGCGACCATCGACCTCGACCCGGGCAACGGCAGCGTCTATTTCCGCCTCATCTATCCCTAATCGAGTATTCCTAATTTATGAAACGAATCCTGGCACTAACCTGTCTCCTATTCTTCGCTCTCGGCTCCATTCATGCGGCCGACGCCCCGCACAAAATCAAAATCATTCTCATCGGCGACTCCACCACCCAGGATCGCACCGGCTGGGGACTCGGCTTCAAACAATTCATCGACACCAACCGCGCCGAGTGCATCAACCTCGCCATGGGCGGACGCAGCTCGATGAGTTTCATGAAGGAAGGCCGCTGGACCAACGCCCTCGCGCTCAAGGGCGATTATTATTTAATCCAGTTCGGCCACAACAACGAACCCGGCAAACCCGGTCGTTCCACCGATATGCCCACCTTCGTCGCCGACATGACCAAATACGTGGACGACGCCCTCGCAATCGGCGCCAAACCCATCCTGATCACACCGCTCACCCGCCGCCAATGGGACAAACAGAACCCCACCAAAATCAAATCCAGCCTCGAGCCCTACGCCGAGGAAGTCCGGAAAATTGCCAAGGCAAAACATGTCCCGCTCGTCGATTTGCACGCGCGCAGCATTGAGTTGTGCGAAAAATTGGGACGCGAAAAATGTTATGAGTTCAGCCCCACCAAAATCGTGAACGGAACCAACACCACTTACGACGGCACACACTTGCAAGGCATCGGCCGCGTCATGTTCGCCCAACTCGTCGTTGATGAATTGCGCAAGGTGGCCCCGGAACTTTCCCCCGTCCTGTTCGCCGAGCCGCGCGATAGAAACCCCAGGCTTGTGGAAGATCATTTTGACGCCATCGTTTCAAACGATGTCTCGGCGAACTACACCAACCTCCAAGCCGCCATCGATGCCGCGCCCGACAATGGCACCGCACCGTTCCGCATCAGCATCAAGCCCGGCATTTACCAGGGCCAATTCATCATCCCGAAAGAAAAACATCACCTCCAATTCCTCGGCGAGGATGCCTCCAATACTATCATCACCTTCAATCTGAACGTCACCGAAACCGATGCCACCACCAACCCCCGTTTCAAGGGCACCGGCATGGTCGTGCTCGGTGATGATTTCCGCGCCGAAAATATCACGTTCCAAAACACCTCCGGCGACCACGGCCAGGCGCTCGCGTTGCGCATCGATGGCGACCGCGCCATTCTCAAAGACTGCCGCCTGCTCGGTTGGCAGGACACGCTGATGATCAACAACGGCCGCCAATACTTCACCAATTGCTACGTCGCCGGCCGCGTCGATTTCATCTACGGTTCGTCCGCCGCGGTGTTTGACCACTGCGAAATCCACAGCAAAAACGGCGGCCACGTCACCGCCGCTAACACGCCCAAGGATCATCCCTTCGGTTTCGTCTTCCTCGACTGCAAACTCACCGGCGATCCCAATCCGTGGATCAATCCCGCCGGCGTCCCCGCCAACACCAACAGCGCCCCCATGGCCGACCTCGGCCGCCCATGGCGTCCCTATGCGAGCGTCACCTATTTAAACTGCGAATTGGGTGCGCACATCAAACCCGAAGGCTGGAACAACTGGCGCAATCCCACCAATGAACTGACGGCGCGTTACGCCGAATACAACAGCACCGGCCCCGGCGCCAATCCCAACAAGCGTTTCAAATGGACCAGGCAATTGACCAAAGAGGAAGCCGACAAAATCACCCTCGACTCTGTACTCGGCGGAACGGATCATTGGGATCCAACAAAATGAACGGCACCATTACAATGAATTCCAGCCGCTGGATTAAGTTCCCCAACGAAAAATTGTCCGTGAACATGACCGAGTTCTCCTTCTCCCCACGGGAAAAGGCCGGGATGAGGGGGAAGGAAGTGTCATCAAACCTTGCGGCTGGGACTTGCCCGTGGCCTGCCGCCGGATTCACTTTTAAATTACTCCTTCTCCTGACCGCAACCCTTTCGTTCAACCTTTCTCTCAAAGCTCAGCCCTACATACCGCCCGCGCTGCCAAAAATCCCCGACACCGTTTTTAATATCAAACAATACGGCGCTATCGGCGACAACGTCGCTACCAACACCATTGCCATCCAGTCCGCCATCGATGCCGCGGCCAAAGCCGGTGGTGGCATCGTGGAAATTCCCGCAGGCGACTATTTAAGCGGCTCCCTTCGCCTCGCCTCGCAAATCAATCTTCGCGTGGACGCCAACGCCACGCTGCGCATGTTGCCCCTGGACAAATACCCCGGCGGCACTCGCAACCCAAATGATTTCATCAGAGCCGATCACCTCCACGACCTCGCCATCAGCGGCGCCGGTACCATCGATGGTCAGGGAATCCCCTGGTGGCCGTTCGCGAGCGAGCGAAATGCCCGCCGTCCCCGCATGATCGCGATGTCCTCCTGCGATCGCGTCCTCATTGAAGATGTTCACCTCACCAACTCGCCCATGTTCCACATCGCCATCGGCGGCAAATCCTCCAACGTCACCGTCCGCGGCGTCACCATTCGCGCGAATCCTTCCACCGACCCTGTGAATCCCGGTCACAACACGGACGCCTGCGACGTCACCGGGCGACACGTCTTGGTCGAGAATTGCGACATCAGCGTCGGCGACGACAATTTCACCTGCGGCGGCGGCACTTCTGACGTGCTCATCCGAAACAACACCTACGGCCACGGCCACGGCGTTTCCATTGGCAGCCACACAGTCGGCGGCGTCTCCAACATCACCGTCATGAATTGCACGTTTAACAACACCGAACAAGGCATCCGCGTCAAAACCGATCGCGACCGTGGCGGTTTCGTGCACAATCTCTCCTACTACAACCTCCACATGACGAACGTCGAATTTCCCATTCTGATCTACGCCACCTACATGGCCACGAATCGCGCTTACCGCGGATTGGCCAAATTGACCGCCGACGTGGCCGCCACCTACCCGGGCGCAAAAATCGCTGACCGAACCCCCTTCTATCGCGACATCACCTTCAGCAACATCACCGCCACTGTCGCGCCGGGCAACCGCGCCGGATTAATCTGGGGCCTCCCCGAAGCCGCCGTCACCAATGTCATCCTCGACCACGTCAACATCAAAGCCGACCGCCCATTTGGCATTTATAACGCGCAAAATGTCCGGGTCATAAACTCTCAAATCATCACTCCCACCGGCACCAACAAGCTGTCCTCAACCAACGCCCAAATCACCGTCACCGGCCCATAACCCGGGAGCGCCGGCGTTTACAGCCTATTAGTGGGGCGCGTCGTCTCGCCGAAGCTTCAGCGTAGGCGGATCCGCGCGCAGTCACGAAAACCTCCGTGACGATTGAACTTCTTGTACCTTGGCAGCGCACACGGAGCAACGCGCCCTCCCCTTTAACCCCTGGTCGAATCCAAAGTTTCCGTTCTTAAATCCGCCCTTCATTTTCCCGAAAATTTCCCTTTAGCCCCGGGCGTTGCAAACCGATGAATAACTGGCTGGTTATCAGCCTCGGGAGCCAGTCCGGGATCTTCGGGCTATCTCCTTTATTAAATTAGCATGGACTAGCCACGATGAGCAATCTCACTCGCCACATTCTCGTGGTGGACGACAACTCGTCTATTCACGATGACTTTCGCAAAATTTTCGGCGGGCTCACGGCTGAAGAATTCCGATTGGAACAGGCTGCGTCCGAATTATTCGGCTCTGGTCCAAACCCGCCGCATTCGCCGAAAACCTCCTACCAACTCGACTTCGCCTCGCAAGGCCGGGAGGCGCTCGAAATGGTGCGGATCGCCATGGCCAGTCAAAAACCCTACTCACTGGCCTTTATCGACGTCCAAATGCCCCCGGGCTGGGATGGCGTCCAGACCATGTCCGAGATCTGGAAAATTGCTCCCGACCTGCACATCGTTATTTGCACCGCGTATTCCAATTACTCCTTTGAAGAAATTCAAAACGTCGGACGTTCCGGCCAGGTCGTGGTGCTCAAAAAACCATTCGACGCCATCGAAGTATTGCAGATGGCCAGCGTCTTCAGCGAGAAATCGCAACTGCTCAACGAAGTCAGGGAACGCGCGCGTAAGCTCGAAGAAAGCCAGCACCGCTATCGTTTCCTCGCCGAGGCCACTCCCCAACTTCTCTGGACCGCGACCGCTGGCGGAAATGTCGACTATTTAAATGGCCGTTGGAAGGATTACACCGGCCAGACCCTGGAGACAGGCAACCAATGGAGCTGGCAAACCGTCGTTCATGCCGACGACCTCCCTTCCTGCATTGGCCGCTGGACGCGCGCATTGCAAACCGGCGAAAATTTCGAAAGCGAATACCGCTTGAAACGCGCCGATGGCGTTTACCGCTGGCACCTTGGCCGCGCCTACCCCATGCGGAACGAGTACGGCGACGTACTCCATTGGGTCGGCACCTGCATCGACATCGATGACAAAAAACGCGCCGAAACCGAACTCATCCAGGCCAACACCACTCTCGAAAAACGCGTCACCGAACGCACGATGGCGTTGACCAAAAGCGAGAACCGCTACAAAGAATTGCTCAACGGTCAGGCTGAAGGTGTCGTGTACAGCGACATGAATTTCAAATTCACTTTTGCCAACCCCGCCGCGGAAAATATCCTCGGCGTCTGGCCCGGACAATTGCTCGGAAAAACCTTGTACGATTTTCTCGACGAAAAAAATCGGGACATCGCCCAAAAACAAATCAAGCTGCGGAAAGCCGGGCAAAAATCCAGCTACGAAATCGAAGTCACAACCCCGGGGGGTGAACGCCGCCAGCTTCTGATTACCGGCGCGCCGCAAGTGGAACCCAACGGCGAAGTGTGCGGCACCTTCGCCATCTTCCACGATATCACCAAACGCAAAGCCGCGGAACTCGCCCTGCGCGAAAGCCAGCGGCTGTTGCGCGCCATCCTGGATAACATCCCGGATCCCGCCTGGCTCAAGGACTCCCAGGGCCGCTATCTCGTCGGCAACAAGCCGCTCGCCCAACTCTACCAGCGCAACCTCGAGGACATTCTCGGCAAAACCACCTCCGACGTATTACCCGGCTCTCTCTCCACCCCGGCGAAAGACCACGCCCAACCCGCGCCCGGCAAGCCGGTTCGCTCGGAAGTTTGCATTCGCGACGAAAACGGCCGCCCGCGCTGGTTCGAAGCCATCGAAACTCCCATCTCCAACGAAAACGGCCTGGCCGCCAGCACCGTCGGCATCGCCCGCGACATCACGGAACGCAAGCAAATGGAGCAGGCGCTGCGCGAAAGCGAGAATCGCCACCGCGAACTTCTCAATTCGCAGGATGACGGTGTTTGCATCACGGATGTCGACCAGGTTTTCACTTTTGCCAATCCCGCTCTCGGAAAAATTCTAGCCGTGCCGGCCGAACAACTTATCGGCCGAAGTTTCCTGGAATTTCTTCGCGAAGATCAAAGGCACATTCTTAAGAACCAAATCGAGCTGCGCAAAACCGGTAAAAAATCCAGCTACGAAATCGAAGTCACCACCGCGAAGGGCGAATCACGGCAGATACTGATCAACGCCACTCCCAACATGGACGCGGACGGACGCTATTGCGGCACCTTCGTTGTCTCCCGTGACATCACCGAACGAAAACGGACCGAGGAAAAACTGCTCCTGCAAACCTCCGCGCTCGTCGCCACCAGCAATGGCATCTTCATCTGCGACCGGTCCGGCCACATCCTCTGGGTGAATCCGGCTTTCACCCGGCTCACTGGCTATTCAGCTAATGAAGCCATCGGCCGCACTCCCTCCCTCCTGAAATCCGGTGCCCACACCCGCGAATTCTATGCGGCCCTCTGGAAAACTGTGTTGGCCGGTAAAGATTGGCACGGCGAACTGATTAATCGCCGCAAAGACGGCACCACCTATCATGAGGAGATGACCATCACGCCCGTCCTTGACGACCATGGCGCCATCACCCACTTCGTCGCTGTCAAACAGGACATCTCACGCCGCAAACATGATGAGGAACAACTCCGCTCCCGCGAAGAAGCCTTCCGTGCTCTCGCCGACAATGTCCCCGACGCCGTCGCGCGCATCGACCGGCACTTTCGCTTCGCCTACGGCAATCGCGCCCTCGCCGCTGACATCGGCAGGGAACCCTCCGAGTTCCTCGGCAAAAGTGGCGCTGATCTCAACCTGCCCGTGAATGATCGATGGCTCGAGGAATTTCGCCAGGTGCTCGCCACCGGCCTCCCCCGCACCTTTGAATTCAACTGGCAAGGCCCTGATGGCACGTGCTATCGCGAATCAAGACTCGTGCCGGAATTCTCGTCCACCGGCGAAGTCGAATTCGTCCTCGCCATGACGCGCAACGTCACGGAACAAAAGCTTCGCGATCAGGAACGTCAACTGATGGATTTTCAACTCCGGCAAGCCCAGAAGATGGAAGCCGTGGGCCAGCTTGCCGCCGGCATCGCCCATGAAATCAACACCCCCACGCAATACGTCGGTGACAATACGCAATTTCTCAAGGACGCGTTCCAGAATTTAACCACGGCTCTCAAAGGCTACACCGAATTGCTCGCCGCGGCCCGTCAGAACGCCATCACCCCGGAACTCATCGCTCACGTCGAGCACGTGCTCGCCTCCAGCGACCTGGATTATCACATCGAGCAGATCCCGGCTGCCATCAGCGAAACCCTCGAAGGCATCGCCCGCGTTTCGAAAATCGTCCGCGCCATGAAGGAATTCTCGCACCCGGGCGGCAAGGAAAAAAGCACCGCCGACCTCAACAAGGCGATCGACAGCACCACCACCGTGTGCCGCAACGAATGGAAATATGTGGCCGACATGGTCCTCGATCTGGACCCCAACCTCCCGCCAGTGCCGTGCTTCCTGAGCGAATTCAATCAGGCAATTCTCAACCTGGTCGTAAATGCCGCGCACACCATCGGCGATGCCATAAAAAGCAATCCCGGCAAAAAAGGCACCATCACCGTTCGCACCCGCCGCGACGGAGATTTTGTCGAAGTGTGCGTGTCCGACACGGGAAACGGAATTCCGGAAATGCACCGCCACCGCATTTTTGAGCCGTTCTTCACGACCAAAGACGTCGGCAAAGGCACCGGCCAGGGACTCACGGTCGTCTATAGCAGCATCGTGAAAAAACACGGCGGCACCGCCACCTTCGAAACTGAAATCGGCAAAGGCACCACTTTCATTCTACGCCTGCCGCTCTCCTCCCGGACGCCTGCGTCCGCGCCGGGTGGCGCCCCGAACGGAAGCGCTAATACTGTTCCCCAACCAATCGCATCCGCATGAAAGTACTCCTTTTTGTCGACGACGAGGTCCGCGTCCTGCAAGGCCTGCAACGCCAATTGCGCAACATGCGCAATGAATGGGACATGAATTTCCTGGATGGCGGAAAAAAAGCCCTCGATTTCATGGCCACCCGGCCCGTCGACGTGCTTGTCTCGGACATGATGATGCCTGGAATGGACGGCGCGGAACTTCTCATCGAAGTCAGCAAACAACATCCCAATACCGTTCGCATTGTTCTATCCGGCCACGCCGAGCGCGAAGCCGTCCTTCGTTTGGTCGGTCCCGCGCACCAATATCTTTCCAAGCCGTGCGATGCCGAGGAACTCCGCGCTGCCGTCGCTCGCGCCTTTGCCCTGCGCGAACTGCTCTCCAACGAGCGCCTCAAGCAACTCGCCACCCGCATCAAATCACTGCCCACCGTCCCCGCCGTCTACCAGCAGCTCACTGACGAACTGCGGAAAGATGACTCCTCCATGGAGAAAATCGGCGAAATTATTTCGCACGATATCGGCATGACGGCGAAAATTTTGCAGCTCGTGAATTCCGCGTTTTTCGGCCTGCCGCAGCCCATCAGCAATCCCGGCGACGCCGTCATGTATCTCGGCCTCGCCACCGTGCGCGCCCTGGTCCTTTCGTTGCAGGTCTTTTCCCAATTCAAAAATCCCTCGCTCGAGGGCTTTTCGTTGAACGCGCTGGCTGACCATTGCTGGACCACCGCTGTGCTCGCCCGCCGCATCGCGCGCGAAGAACGCGCCGATACGAAATTGACCGACCAATGTTTCCTCGCCGGCCTGTTGCACGATGTCGGCCGTATCATTCTCGCCGATGGCCTGCCGGAGCAATACGCGAAAATCTGGACCGATACGCGCCGCAATCACCTCCCGCTTTGGCAGGCAGAACAAGCCGAGTTCGGCGCGACCCATGCCGATGTCGGTGCATACCTGCTCGGCCTCTGGGGTTTGCCCAATCCCATCGTCGAAGCCGTCGCGCTCCACCACAACCCGTCCGGTTGCATCGCCCCGGCCTTTTCACCACTCACCGCCATCCACGTCGCGAACGCCTTTGCCCACGAGAAAAGTGGCGCCGCTGCGGAATCCATTCATATTGATCAGGACTACCTCGCAAAATTCGGATTGGCCGATCGCCTGCCCGAATGGCGCGAAGCCTGTTTTGCCGAAAACTAACCGAAGGAATTAAATTTATGGCCGAAAAAATTCTCTTTGTTGACGACGACGCAAACCTGCTGTCGTCATACGAACGAAACCTCCGCAAGCATTTCAACGTCGAAACCGCCGCCGGTGGCGAACTCGGTTTGACAAAAATCACCACGCGCGGCCCCTTCGCTGTTGTCGTCTCTGACATGCAAATGCCCGGCATGAATGGCATCCAATTCCTTTCTGCCGTGAGGGAACGCACCCCCGAAACCGTTCGCATCATGCTGACCGGCGTTGCCGACGTCGAAGTCGCCACCGGTGTAGTGAATCAGGGAAATATTTTTCGCTTCCTGACCAAACCTGTCCCGCAAGACGTATTGTGCAAGGCGCTCGACGATGCGCTCGTGCAGTATCGCCTCGTCATCGCAGAAAAAGAGCTCCTCAACAAAACCCTCAGCGGCAGCATCAAACTCCTCACCGACATTCTTTCGATCGTCGACACGCAATCCTTTGGCCGCACCCAGGCCCTGCGCGATCTCGTCGCGGAATCCACTGCCAAACTCGGGTTGGCCAACGCGTGGGAAATTCACCTCGCCGTCATGCTGGCCCCCATCGGCTACGTCACCATCCCTCCTGAAATCATGGTGAAATCCCGCGGTGGAGAAAAACTCACACCCGTCGAGGCGCAAATGGTCGCCCGCCTGCCGGATACCGCCGCCAAATTGCTTGCCAATATTCCGCGCCTGGAAGGCGTCGCAAACATCGTCCGCTACCAGCAAAAATCTTTCGATGGCACCGGCTTTCCCTCTGACTCCGTTTCCGGCGAGGCCATTCCCGAAGGTGCTCGCCTGTTGAGAATCTTTTGCGACATGCTCCAGCTCCAAAAAAACGGCCTTAGCCGCATTGAGGCGCTCGACCAAATGAAATGCCGCCTCGGCTCGTATGACCCGCAATTGCTGTCCTTGCTGCGGGCCATCAGTGGCGAAGGCACTTCCGCCACCGTGAAATCGGGAATGCACAGTGTCGCCGTCACCGTCCAGGACCTCACCGCCGGCATGGTCCTTTACTCGAACGTCCTCACCAAAGACGGTGTATTGATCATCACCGCCGGCCACGAGATCAACGAGATGACCCTGGAAAAAATTCAAAACTTCGAAAGCATCTCCGGCATTCGCGAACCCATTTTTGTCCTCAGCCCCCAAGCCGTCGAAAGCGACCTCGCTCCGGCCAAGGTTTGATCCAGGGAGCGCGGGTGCCCGTCTCGCCGAAGCTCCGGCAGAGTCGGATCCCGCAGGCCATTCAAATTTTAAAGCCACATGCCGACATGCTTTAGAAATACAACGGCGCTTCAAACGACCTGCCGCAGGCAACAGAACAACAATCACTTTGTGGTCGGGCCCCCTTTGGTGCGACAGTCTTAATTAGACCGTTGTTGATGGATCGTAGTCGATGGATCGTAGTCGATGGATCGTGGTTGATGGGTAGTTGTCGATGGGTAGTTGTCGATGGGTAGTTGTCGATGGGTAGTTGTCGATGGGTAGTTGTCGATGGGTAGTTGTCGATGGGTAGTTGTCGATGGGTAGTTGTCGATGGGCAGTTGTCGATGGGCAGTTGCTGATGAAATGTTGTTAATGGACCGTTCTCGATGGCTCGTTGTTAATAAAACGCATTGCCAGACCGTCTTTAGGGGGGAATGTTCTTAAGGGAAAACTAAACGCATTCAATCGAGTATTTTAAGTCACTAGGCATTTGAAGAGGGGCAAATGCCTAGTGAAATTTTAATGACGAAAAAAGATGTGTCGATAAAATTTTAACGAATGGGCTATTTGACGATTGAATCCAAAACTCATTCGTCAGTAAATGAGCGGCAGCATTGCTTCCCATTTTAAATATTTTATAATCGACCTGCTTGAGCCAGTCGCCGATCACGAATTCCGCCCGCCCATTTCATATCCTGACCAAACCAGTCGGGCCGATTTGCAATCTCGATTGCAAATATTGTTTCTATCTCGAAAAGGAAAAACTTTACCCCGGCGAAAACCAATGGCGCATGAGCGACGCCGTACTTGCGGAATACATCCGCCAATACATCCATAGCCAG
>DASZPR010000099.1:0-9248 GCA_035550235.1 Verrucomicrobiia bacterium
CGTCGTCTTGCCCGCGCCATTGGGGCCGATAAGCCCGAACAATTGCTCTTCGCAAATGCTCATCGAGAATTCGCACACCGCCGTCAAACCGCCAAAGCGAATCGTGCATTGATTCAGCTCGAGCAATGGTTTGGCGTCGACGGCGGGCATCAGGCGCTCTTTCGTTTCCACATCGGCCAGGTGAATAATCCCTGAGGCCGCGCAATCATCAAAACGATCAACAACAGGGAATAAAACAACATGCGCGATTCACCGATCCATTCGAGTTTCGGTGAAGCGTTCGAGAGCATGCGCAATCCCTCGGGGAAAAACGTGAGCAACACGGCCGCGATAATAACGCCGACATTTTTCCCCATGCCGCCGAGAATCACCATCACGACGATCTCGATGGATTTGTTGAAATCGAAACCGACGGGCGCGATGTATTGTTTGAAGTGCGCGTAAATCCCGCCGGCTGCTCCGGCAAAAAATGCGCCGACCACAAACGCAATGATCTTGTAACGGGTGGTGTTGATGCCCATCGCTTCGGCAGCGACCTCGTCATCGCTTACGGCAATGAATCCACGTCCGTAAGTGGAGTTCACGAGCGCCCATACCACGTAAATCGTGATCGCCGCCAGGCCGAACGCCCAAAATAAATTTGTGTAATCGGGAATACCGACCATTCCCCGCGCACCGCCCACGGCATCGATGTTCTGAAGAATCACGCGGATGATTTCCCCAAAGCCAAGCGTGACGATGGCGAGGTAATCGCCTTTCAACCGCAAAGACGGAATGCCGACGACAAGCCCGGCAAGCGCGGCGACAAATCCGCCGACACACAGTGCGATGGGGAAAAGAATCCAAGTTTGATGGCCGACCAGCGGCAGGAGTTTGGTCCCCCAATTCGTGGTGATTACAGCGGACGAATACGCGCCGATAGCCATGAAGCCCGCGTGGCCGAGGGAGAATTGCCCGGTGAATCCGTTGATGAGATTCAGGCTGACGGCGAGCGTGATGTTGATGCCGCACGTGACGGCGATGTCGAGGAAGTAGGGATTGATCGAGCTCGAAAACAGCGACACCACCAACACCGCTGCGAGCGATGCGAGCAGGATGTATTGTGAGCGCGAGAGCATTGAAATCAAGAATCGCTGGGATGGAGCGGCATCACGTTTGTAGTTCCGCGTTTACGCGGTCGGAAGCCGCCTGAAGGCGGAACTACCAACGTCTCGCGGTCGCTTTTCATTTTGCACCTGGAATGTTGCATTGGCTTCAAACTTTTTCCGTTTGCAGTTTGCCCAGCAATCCCGCTGGCCGGAACAGCAGGATCAAAATCAAAATGCTGAACACGATGGCGTCCGTGTAAGTGGACCATTGGCTGCCGCGAACGAACGTTTCGATCAGCCCGATAATAAGTCCGCCCAACGCCGCGCCCGGAAGATCCCCGATGCCGCCAAGCACGGCGGCGACGAAAGCTTTCAGTCCCGGCAGCGTCCCCATAAGCGGATCGATGGACGGATAATTCAGCGCGTAAAGAATCCCTCCCGCTGCCGCCAGCGCGGAGCCGAGCGCGAAGGTGAAGGAAATCACGAAATCGTTGTTGATGCCCACCAGCGATGCAGCGGTGGGATTGAACGACAATGCGCGCATGGCGGTGCCGATCGATGTTTTCATTACGATATGTCTCAACGCCCAAAGCAGGACGAGCGTAACGCATAACACCACGATTTGCGTGCTCGATACCGTCACACTCCCCAGAACGATGGTTTTTTCCGGAAATAATTGCGGATACGCTTTCGGATTCGCGCCGAACACAATCTGCCCGAGATTTTGCAACAACAATGAAACTCCGATGGCAGTGATAAGAACCGTGAGCGTGGAGCGATTGCGCAACGGGCGATAAGCGAGTTTTTCAATCAGCACTCCGAGCACCGCACACGCGATCATGGAGGCGACCAGAATCACCAAACCAGTCGCGATGGTTTGATGCGGAAAAAGTCGGGCAAGGTAATATCCACAAAACGCCCCCACCATGAAAACTTCGCTGTGGGCAAAATTGATGAAGCGCAGGACGCCGTAGACCATCGTGTAACCAAGGGCGATGAGGGCGTAAATCGCGCCGAGCGACAAGCCGTTGACGAGTTGTTGAAGAAATTCGTTGATGGTTAGTTGATAGTTCTTAGTTGATGGTTGATAGCAATTCCAACGTGTTTAACCCTCCAATACAGAACGGCGCAGGCCGCTTAACATTTTCCCTTGTTCATCGGCAGCAGTGTATAATCGCTCGAAACTTTCCTTCGAGAGAAATCCCTGGCGTTGGCCGATGAACGATTGAGACACGACTTCAAAAAGGGAACCGGTCGCAATTTCGAGAAACCGTGCATAATCATTGCGTGAGTTTCTAGCCGCCCCTTCCGCTATGTTTGAAGAAATCGAAACCGCCGCGCGGCGCATTTGATTGGTCAGTCCAAAACGCTCATCTGCGGGAAAATTTCGCGTGAGTTCGTAAACCATATCCGCAAAATTGATCGCCTTCTGCCACGTCTCCAATTTCTCAAAGTTAAACATAGGTCTGAGGTTTTCTGGCTATCAACTATCAACTTCCATCTATCAACTAAGGAGAAATCGTTTCGACGTATTTAAATTTACCGTCCTTGACCGTGACGATGACCGCGGACTTCGTCGGGTTACGTTGGGCGTCGAGCGTTGTTTTGCCGGTCACGCATTCCAGGTCCTTCGTTGCGGCGATGGCATCGCGCAATTTCGCACTGTCCGTGGTGCCGGCGCGTTTGATGGCATCCACGAGGACCATCGCGGAATCGTAGCCCAACGCCGCCATGGCGTCCGGAGTCTCGCCATTCCAACGCGCCTGGAATTTTTTGACGAAATCCTGCACCAACGGAGATTGCGCTTCCGGAGAATAATGGGTGGAATAGTAAGTGCCTTCCAGGGCATTTCCGGCGGTCTCGATCAACTCCGGCGCTTCCCAACCGTCGCCGCCGAAGAGAGGAATCGTGATTCCGAGCTGCCGCGCCTGCAAAACAATCAAACCGGCTTCCGTGTAATAGCCGGGCACGAAGATCGCGTCCGGATTCTCGGCTTTGATGGCGGTGAGCTGCGCTTTAAAATCCTTGTCGTGGCTGCTGTACTTTTGTTCCGCGACAATCTGTCCGCCGCCGGCCAGGAACGGTTCGCGAAAATATTGCGCCAGACCGACGCTATACGGAGCCGCGACATCGCTCAAGATGGCGATTTTTTTTGCCTTAAGGGTCTTCAGCGCGAATTCCGCGAGCAGCTTTCCCTGGAACGGATCGGTGTAACAAACCCGGAAAATGTAATCGCCGGTTTCCGTCACTTTCGGGTTCGTTGAGGACGGCGAAATCATCGGGATTTTGTTGTCCTGACAAATCGGCGCGGCTTCAAGCGAGCGTCCGGAGGCCACTTCGCCCAGCACCGCGACGACGTGATCGCGCGTAATCAATTTTTTAACAATGGTGGCGGATTCGCCGGGTTTGGATTGGTTATCCTCGGAAATCAGGTCGATTTTTTTGCCGAGCACGCCGCCGGCGGCATTGACCTGCTCGATGGCCAGCACGGTGCCTTTGTGGGATGACTGGCCAAATGCCGCATCGCTGCCGTGGAGAGACGCGTATTCGCCGACCTTGATGGTATCGGCAGCCGCGGCGGTTGTTTGATCGCCCTTGCCGCAACCGGCGGCCCATACGACACAGGAGAGTGTAATCGCCAATAAAAATTGTCCGCGCCAATTTTTCATAAGTTCTTTCAACATCTGCCCTGTGCCGTGCCCCGATTTAGGTTTGGAATTCGCCTAACCGTAAAGAAACGGCGTTTCAGTTTCAACCCTCAATGCAAGGCAGGGACACCGCCGGGCGCTGGACACCCGCTAAATTGCTCGCGAATTCCTGTGTATTTGTATTCATTCGTGGTTCACATTACGCGCGTCACATGAGCAAAATTGTCGGCATTGATTTGGGCACCACGAATTCCCTCGTGGCCACGGTGGATTCAGGCATCCCGCTGGTCATCGCGGACGCCGAAGGGCGTCGCCTGACGCCATCGGTCGTCCACATCCCCGCTCTCGATGCCCAACCGGTGGTGGGTTTTGCGGCGAATCGTGTGCGCGTGGTCAAAACGGCGGAAACGGTTTATTCCGTCAAACGCTTCATTGGCCGGCGCGGCGCGGAAATTTTGCCGGAGGAAAAATCCGTGGCGTATCCGCTGGATTCCACAGGCGGCGGGTCGGTGACGATTCCGATCCACGGCAAAAAGTTTTCGCCGGAGGAAATTTCCGCCGAAGTCTTGAAAAAACTCAAGCGCGATGCGGAGGCTTATTTCGGCGAAGCAGTCACGCGCGCGGTCATCACCGTGCCCGCCTATTTCAACGACGCCCAGCGCAACGCGACGAAGAAGGCCGGCGAACTCGCCGGGTTCACCGTCGAGCGCATCGTGAACGAACCCACCGCCGCCGCGCTCGCTTATGGGCTCAATCGCCTGCACGAGCGCGCGAAGATTGCGGTTTATGATTTGGGCGGCGGCACGTTCGACCTGTCGATTCTCGAATTGAACAACGGCGTGTTCCAGGTCTTGTCCACGAACGGAAACACGCGGCTCGGCGGCGATGATATTGATAACCGCATCGTTGATTTTCTAATTCACGAAGTGGAGGGAGCGGGCGGACCCAAAATGACGAATGACGAATTACAAATGGCGTCTTCCAAGCCATTCGACATTTGGCATTCGTCATTGGTGTCACGCCTGCGCGAAGCCGCCGAGGAGGCGAAGATCAAACTGTCGACGGAGACTGAAGTCCAAATCACGCTGCCGTTCCTGACGCCGGAGTTCAGCTTTGAGTGCAAGTTCACGCGCGCGGAATTGGAAAGCATTTCGCGCGATCTCATCCTGCGCACGCGGGAGCATTGCCTGCGTTCGCTCGCGGACGCAAAACTCGAGGCGAAAGATTTGGACCAGGTGATTCTCGTGGGCGGCCAGACGCGTATGCCACTCGTGCGGCAACTCATTGCGGAATGGTTCGGTTGCGCGGATTTTGAGGAAACGCGCGGCAGCCTTCGGCTCGGCACCGAATATCACAAGGCGGGTGGCCCGCAATTGAACACGTCGCAAAATCCCGACGAAGCCGTGGCGCTCGGCGCCGCCATCCAGGCGGAAATTTTGTCCGGCGGTTTTCAGAATGTGCTGCTGCTCGATATCACACCGCTCTCGCTGGGCATTGAGACTTTTGGTGGATTGATGAACGTGATCATTCCGCGCAACACGACCATTCCCGTGAAAGCCGGCGAGATGTTCACCACGGCGGTGGATAACCAGCGCGACATGCTCATTCACGTCTTGCAGGGCGAACGCGAGCGCGCGAAACACAATTGGAGCCTCGGCAAATTCACGATTGAATTTGCACCCGCGCCGCGCAATGTGCCGCGCGTAGGCGTGCAATTTGAAATCGATGCCAACGGCATCCTGCACGTGCTCGCGCGCGACATCGCGACGGGCAAACAAAAAGTCGTGGAGATGAAATCGGCGGTGGATGTGGACGACACCGCGGTACAGCAGATGGTGGAGGAATCCGTCGAACATGCGTTCGAAGACCTCGCGGCGCGGCGCTGGATCGAGGCAAAGTTGAAGGCGACTGAATTAATTTCCGCCACCCGCAAGGCATTGAACGATTGCGCGGATGAATTGGACACCGACTACAAAGCGCGCGTTGAAACGGCGTTGCAAGCCGTGGAGAAAACAGTCGCGAGCGAAGACCCGCAGACAAAAATTGGAAATCCCAAACAGCTTCAAGCCGATTGCGCCGCCTTGGATGAAGCAACGAAGCCGCTGGCCGAATTATTGATGGATAAAGTCACCGAGGCGATGCTGCAGAAAAAAGGTTTAGTTTAAGTAAACTGAAGACGATGCCGTTTGGATGCCCAGTCCCTGCGGAGGGTGTTACGAAATTCAAAATGGAAAAATGCGAAAACCGGGCGTTTTTGCAAACTTTCAAAAATCGCGGTTTAGGACTCCGCAAGGTCCAGAGGCATCTGCCGCGGCATGAGTTGGCGCAGTGGATTAGCCGGTTCTGACTTGGTTGTGAGGGTTCTTGCCCGGAGCAATGCGATGGTATCGGCAACAGGCACAGGATCCAGGTCAGGCGCAAACTATTAAGAAAAAGCTGACTCAGCCCCAGTTGGTTTTTATCATAGGACTGCGTGGCCTCAATCCACGAACGCGCCTGTCGGAGCAACTGCCGGGCAACGCGAGAACTTAGTGGGATCGTGCCAAACATAATTTCGTGATCGCTCGGAGGGAATGAGAAGTGGCGGGGACAGGAACTTTGTTGCCAACACCAGGTGCACAGCGGGTTCGGATCGGTTACTCCAAACCAATGTAGTTGCTCGGCCTCGCGAAGCTCAAGCCACTCAAGAGCCTGCCCTTGTTCACAGGTCATCGTAAAAGCGTCTTCAAACTCCTCGGGTAAAATCATGTCAGGTTTGAGTTTGGTTACCAACGCCACGCGCATGTTTTCGCGAAGGCGTCGCTGACGGTGCAGACCGACGTAACCCATGTCTCCGACCAGAATATCCGGAGTCCATTCCAGTTATTGTGCGCAATAATGGATGCTCGGTTCCAAAAATACTGAATCGTCCCGATTGGCGGGGGCTGCCCACGAGACCGAGGGAGCCAGCAAAATCGAAGAAGGATGCTGGCGAAGCCAAAGTCGCAAGGTGTGCTTTTTGTATCCGACGTAGTATCGGCTCTGACCATCTTTGCGGCTGCGCGCGCCAATGTTGGCTCGCTGGGCAAAGTATTGGCCCAAAGAATTTTTTTATATCCATTGGTTGCTGCGGAAAGATCGGTTGAGTCGATCAGGGCGATTGTCTTGGCAAATTTGCCAGCGCCATCCAGCAACGGTCGGAGCAGATACACGTTGAGACGGCGCAATTTGGCCAGATCCATCCGCTCCCGAAACTCATGGAGCATTCGGACGTCCGGAATAGCCATACGATTAGGCAGCCGGGCAAACGACCTGAGCGGTCGCTGCTCACCAAGCAAGCTAACCACCAAATTATACGACCGGGCAGGCGTTAACAGTGGCAACAAACTGACGCGAAACAACTGAGCGGGCGAGAATCGTTGCGGCCGACCTCGAGAGCATCTGTGCGCAAAAAGCGAGTCGATCAAATCATCGGGAATGTGAGGCGAGATCTTTTCCAAAAACGCCGCCGCGCCAGTCGCCGGGAGGACTTTCATGTGCTACTGCCTACCTCAAAAACAATACCTCGTCTGCTTTAAACTGAAACCTCCATTTTTTGAAGCAAACCCCTCCGCTACATTAAGTTGCTTCGAATTTCGTAACACCCTCCTTTGGGACTGGAGTATTTAACACTCCCGCCATTCTCAAAATTTGGATACGCATGCGACATTGCCCAACCTGCTTTTGCCGATTGACTTTTTTTCGCGCAAAAATACTCTTTACGACCCTGACCCAAGTGGGCAACGAGCCATGAAGGCCGTTTTGCCCGGGTTGTTTGAGAGGAAGTGAATAGATTTGACAGAGATTAAGTTAAAAAAAGGTGAGCCCGTTGACCGTGCGTTGCGTCGATTGAAGAAAAAGATCGACCGTGAAGGCACGTTGAAGGCCGTCCGCGACAATCGGCGTTTTGAAAAGCCGAGCGCGAAACGCCGCCGCAAGGAAAAAGTGGCGCGGTTCTCCGCCATGCTGGCCGCTCGTTATGCGGATCAGTAATTGGTTTATTACAGCCGGAGCGGGCGCAAGCCCCTCCGGCTTTTTTGTTAGTTAAATAAGTTGAATGGGTTAAATCAGTTAAATAAGGATCGTGGTGCCCAGCTCATTTAACCAATTACCCATTTAACTTATTTAACCGATTCAACCGCTCCATGTTTTCCTTCTCCACTTGTTGGAATTCCCATCGGCACACGGATGGCCGCGCCATGCTGCGCGAAATCCGCGAGCTCGGTTTCGAATACGCCGAGTTGAGCCACGGCACGCGCATCAGCCTGATTCCGGGAATTATTGACGCGGTCGCGGCCGGCGAAATGAAGATCTCCACGCTGCACAATTTCTGCCCGTTGCCGATGGGTGTGAATCATTCTGCGCCGAACCTCTACCAGTTTTCCGATGAACGCCCACGTGAGCGGGAACTCGCGCACAAGCACACGCTCAAAACTTTTGATTTCGCGACGCGCGTGAAGGCGCAACTCATCGTGCTGCACGTCGGCAGCATTCAGCTCAAAGATTATACCGATAAGCTGCTGGAAATGATTGAAGCGGGGGAAAAGGATTCGCCCAAATACAAAAAGCTGTGCGCCGAGCTTTCGGAAAAACGTAGCAAAAAGAAAAAGGAATATTGGGCGCGCACGTTGGAGTCCTTGAAAAAACTCGCGCCGGAAGCGGAAAAGCGAGGCCTGAGGCTCGGCATCGAAAACCGCGAGGCGCTTGAGGAATTACCGATTGAGAGTGATTACGATTCTTTGTTTAAGGAAATCACCAGCCCGAGCCTTGCTTACTGGCACGACACCGGTCACGCGCAAATCAAGGAGAACCTCGGCTTCATCAACCACCGGCAGCATTTGGAATCGCGGCGGGAGCAATTGGCGGGTTTTCACATCCACGACGTGCAATATCCCGGCAAAGACCATTGTCCGCCCGGTTCGGGGATGATTGATTTTGCCGCGCTCAAGCCGATGGTGAAACCCAATCACATCAAGGTTTTCGAATTCAGTCCCTCAATGACACCGGAGGACGCGAAGCGCGGTATTGCGCACGTGAAGGGGGTTTGGGGCAGTGAGGGTTGAATGAGTTAAATGAGGGGAAACGCCGCTCTCAGTTTATTTAACCAATTTAACTCATTTAACCATCTAACTGTTCCGCTCCTTCAATTCCCATTGCATTTGCCAGAACCGGACGATGAAGGTGTTCAGGATGCTGAACACGCCCGCCACCCACAGGCTGTGCCAGAAGATTTGGCCGTTGTGCTGATGGGTGGTGAGGGTGATTTGCGCTCCAGGGAAAAGATCCAGTTGCTGGCTGCTATGCCGGGTGGCCAGCCAGACCAATAAGGCCGTGGCGGTAATCCAGGTGGTGACAAAGCAAGCCAGGGTCTTCATGTCGGCTTATGGTCCAATATGGACGCGGCCGGTCTGGGTGGTGCCGGTGAAAAATCCGCCGCCGGAATTTTGCTGCTGCAGCACCAAGCCGTTAAACGAAAAGGTTTTGCCGGAAACGG
>DASZPR010000100.1:0-3701 GCA_035550235.1 Verrucomicrobiia bacterium
ATCGCCTGGGGGTCCACGATGCTCGGGCTCAATTATGGCGGAATGGCTATCAAAGATCTCGCCGACTCGGTGGCGAATTTCGGTTTTCATATTCCCCTCCCCGCCTTTGGACACGTGTTCTCCGGTTTTCAATTCTTAGGCGTCATCCTCGTGACCGCCATTCCATTCGGCATTTACGACCTGGTGGAAGCCATCGACAACGTGGAGAGTGCGGCGGCCGCGGGTGATAGTTTTCCCACCACGCGCGTATTGACAGCCGACGGTATCGTCAGCCTCATCGGTTGCCTAATGGGCAACCCTTTCATCAATGCGGTCTATATCGGCCATCCCGGATGGAAGGCGATGGGTGGACGCATCGGTTATTCCGCGGGCACCGGGATCATGGTCATCCTGCTTTGCTGGTTTGGCACCATTTCCGTGATGCTGTCCTTGATTCCAACCGTCGCCATCCTGCCAATCCTGCTTTACATCGGAATGCTGATCGGCTCTCAAGCGTTTCAGGAAACACCCAAAAGCCATGCGCCCGCCATTATACTGGCCGTCACACCGCATCTCGCGAATTGGGCACTTTCGTTGATCAACGGCTCGCTCACGGCGGCAGGTGTGTCGTCGGTTTCAGATCAATTGATCGCGGGCATGAAAGATCAGGGCGTGCTTTATCATGGGCTTCAGGTTTTAGGGGGTGGTTCCACCCTGTCCGGCCTCATGCTTGGAGCCATTGCGGTGTTCGTCATCGACCAAAAATTCATGAAAGCCTCTGGTTTCGCTCTTGGCGCGGCGGTGCTCACTTTTTTTGGGCTGATGCATGGCGAAAAAATCGGCATTGGAGAATCGCCCGTGGTGGCTGTTAGTTATTTGATGATCTCCATCGTATTTGCGGCGTGCGCAAAATTCGCGATCATTCCGGCAAAAACAACGGAGGAAGTCCATGAAATATCCGTGGAAAGCCAGCCCGCCTAAGGCTCGCCAAAATTTCCTCGGGGTCATTTAGCTCATTTTGAGAAATTCCAAAGCTTTCGACTGTCAGGGCACTTTGTTAAAACACCCCAATGGCTAATCATTCTGAACGGGTTCTCAAACTCAACGACCTTTTTCAAATCTCCGGATGGCAAAACAGAATTCACTGGCAACCGTTTTGCGAAGGAGTGGACATTTTTCGGCTCTACCAAAACGGCGAGGACGGCCCCACTGCTTCCCTGTTGCGTTTTCATCCCGGAGGCCGCGTCCCGCTGCATGAACATACCGGCTTTGAACACATCTTCGTCCTGTCGGGCTCGCAGGTGGACGAAAATAGCAAAGCGGAAACTGGCTCACTCATCATTAACCCTCCCGGATCCAGCCACAGCATCTTAAGCGAAAATGGCTGCATCGTCCTCGCGATCTACGAAAAGCCCGTGAAATTTTTGAACCCACCAGCGGCATGAATTCTCAAAACGTTTTACTGGCCGTCAACGGCACCCTAATGCGCGGATTGGAACTGAATCCAAACATGCTCGCTGTCGGCGCAACGTTTGTACGTGAGGCTAAAACGCAGCCCGCTTACCGCCTATGGTCAATTAATGACCGGCACCCCGCCATGGTGCGCGTCAGCAAAGGAGGTGTGACCGTGGATCTCGAAATCTGGGCCGTGCCTCCGTCTGGGTTGGCTTCCATCCTATTAAACGAACCTCCTGGGCTCAGCATTGGCAAAGTGACGCTCGCTGACGGCGAAGAAGTTCTTGGCGTACTTGGCGAACCGGCTCTGTGCGAAGGACAAAAGGACATCTCTGAGTTCGGCGGGTGGCGCAGCTATATCGCAAAATAAATTTTGATTTTTTAAGTCTGATGACGAAAAAATGGCGTGGTTCAAAGGCGGATGAAAATAGGTGTCGATGGGTCAAGTCCTGAGGCTTGCGGCCGTTTCGGAGGCCCGCGCCAGTGCTTGCGTGTCGATATACTCCCGGACGTTCCTCAGTTTGCCATTTCGAACGGTAATGGCGAAGACCCAATTGTCCTCGAACGTTTTATTCGTGGCTTTGACTCTCCCCGTAGCGAAGAAGCCAATGACCAGAACCCGGTCTCCCTGCGCTACAAATTCGGGGGCTTTGGATATGAAGTTTCCATCGTTTCGGAGGCCTTCTGAAGCAAATCCTCCAATCCCGCGTGCCCGTGGTGCGTGCCGGCCAGCCCTCGCCCGGAATGAGCCACTCAATAGCGTTGAATGTCCGCCTTGGTGATGGTCGAAATATCCACCACGAACGCTTCACCGAACCGGGTAAGCCGAGATTTCAAGTCGCCAATATGCCGTGGACTGGCTGGCCTGCCGTTCTTTGTTCGCTTCTCGCGCAAGGCAATCAATTCCGTCGCAACGTCGGGAACTCGCTTGGTTTGGATTTGGTCCGCTCCGTGGCGCTTGTAGAACTGACAAGCCTCAATCATCGCGTCACGCCCCAGAATCTCATAACACTTAGCGTAAACAGCGGCGACAACTTCAAGGGATGCGTTGGTAGGTCTGATTAACTCAACAGACATAACTCGCCGCCTCGTTATTTCGCATCATTGCGGCAGTCGCTTCACCGCTGGAAAGCTCTCTGGCGATTTTTTCGGCCTCTTTACGTGCTTCCGCAACATCGCCGAAACTGCGGATCCGCCGGCCCCCGGTCGTATGGTCGACAACTTCAAAAATTGAGCGCGTGGATTTTCCGTTTGCTGTTTCGCGTTCGCGTTTGTAGATTTTGACGGTGACATTGCCAGCTTTAGCGACCGTGTGAGGTTTGAGCGTTTGCTTCGCTTCACGCTGCGAATGCCGGCGAGTGTCTATTCCGGGCTGAAATCCTCAGTCTTGAATGCAGGGATTCTTCAAAAGAATCAATTGGTTGGGAGAGATGGCCGAGTGGCTGAAGGCGGCGGTTTGCTAAACCGCTGTACGGTCAAAAGCCGTACCGGGGGTTCGAATCCCCCTCTCTCCGCCAGTTTTGCAAGGAGATTCTTATCACCCGTACGGGTAAAGAGAATTGTTTGCCAATCAAAGGGATTTCTACGCAAAATCGCGCATGACTCGATCATCCCAGGCGCACTCTATCCACGATGGCTCACCGTCGATTCATTCCGGTGGGCGAAACAGGTCAATGTCTCCCGGTTCTTTCGCAGGGCGATTATTGCTTTCCGCTCTTTTGGGCGGTTTGATCAGCACCGTTTTGACGACGCCGGTTTCGGCGCGCGAAAGATTATCGCTGGATGCCGACTGGAAATTTACGAAGGATGACCCGACGAATTTTTCGGGCAGCTTGAAGTATTCGGAGATCAAGGAGTGGGTGAATGCGACGGGAACCGAATTTCTCAAAAATGCGGAACCGGTCGCCAAGCCTTCCGGCAATCCCGGCGGCGCGGAAGTTCCCTATGCGCAATCCGGTTTTGATGACAGCCAGTGGCGCTCGTTGAACCTGCCGCACGATTGGGGCATCGAAGGCCCTTTCAAGCAGGAATATCCCGGCGAAACCGGCAAACTGCCGTGGTGGGGTGTGGGTTGGTATCGCAAGCATTTGAATGTTTCGATGTTGGATGCGAATCAAAAATTTTATCTCGATGTGGATGGCGCGATGTCCTATGCGACGGTGTGGGTGAACGGGCAATTCGCGGGCGGCTGGCCTTATGGCTACGCGTCGTGGCGCGTGGACCTGACGCCGTTTTTAAAATTCGGCGGCGATAACGTGCTGGCGATT
>DASZPR010000101.1:0-4273 GCA_035550235.1 Verrucomicrobiia bacterium
CGAGGAACGGGATCCCTACGGGGTCCCGAGTGAATGGTTTATCCAGAATTCACCCTCAAAATTCGGCCAATACACCGCTGCCCGCCTCTTTGCCACATTACCTCCGCGTTGAAAACGACTTAGGAAGGCAAAAAAGGGCTAAAGTTTTTCCGTAAGCTGTCGATGTGCCAAGCAGGAAAACAAGTGTATGGAAATTGAGTTCAATCCCGGTCGCGTTCCAAAAATGGAACCCAGCCAAACCGTTGCCCGGCCAAGCGCCTCGGCAGCGGCGGGTGAATCCTCTTTCCCTGCCTCCTCGGCCTTGATGGACAAATTGAAAAATCAATCGGATGTCCGGCCCGAGCAGGTCGCCCGTGCCAAGGGTCTCGTTTCCGATGTCAAATATCCCCCGGACGACGTTCTGGACCGCATTGCTGTTTTGCTGGCCATCAACGTCAAAGATTAACAACCCAAACGCTCCGACACGCCTCACATGCGCGCTGCCAATCCCTGGAAATCGTACCGCGAAACCGCCACCCTCACCGCTCCTCCCGGACAAATCGTATTGATGCTCTTTGAGGGCGCCATTCGTTCGCTGGAACGTTCATTGCCCGGTTTCTCGACCACCGATCCCGGGGAAGCGAACATGATCATCCACAACAATCTTCAGCGCGCCCAGGAAATCATCCGCGAACTGAACGACTCGTTGAACATGGACCAGGGCGGGGAATTTGCCGCCAACATGCGCCGCCTCTACGATTACCTCGAGCGCCGCATCTGGGAAAGTAATATCAAGAAAAATTCCACCGGCGTTGGCGAAGCCATCCGCCATCTCACGGTCCTCCGCGATGCGTGGGCGACGATGCTCAACAACCAGGGCTCACCGGACCCGGCCGCAACGCTCGCCGCCGCGTGAAATCCGCCGCGCCTATGACCCACGAAAACGCCTTGTTGGAGGCGTACCAGGATTGGCGCCGACTCGCGCAATTGGAAGGGGAAGGTATTCGCACCAGCGATTGGCCCCTCGTGACCGATTGCCAAAACCGCCTTGCCGCCCTGCAAACGCGCATCATCCGTCTCACCACCAACGCCCGTGAAGAATGGCGCCGTAACGGAGCGAACCTTGCGCAAAAAGAAGAAAATCTTCGCCAGACCGTTTCCAGGCTCATGGAACTCGAGATGGAAAACAGTGCTTCGCTGAGCGCCACAAAGGAAATTGCCCGCACTCAATTGAACCAGTTGCACGCCGTCCGCCAGAATCTCAAACGGGTTCAGCGCTCCTATTCCAGCGTCCTCTCGACCGGTTGGAATTCGTTTTCCTAAGAGGGGAGGGGCATACTGCCTGTCTCACTTGTTTGTAGTTCCGCCTTCAGGCGGTCGGACCAATCCATTCGTTAGCGCCACGGCAATCGTTTTCGCCGACTCCCACGGCATTTCTTTTTGATCAATCGTCAGCACCCGCGGAATGAGTTGGATCTCGTGACCGAACAAATCAAACACGATCGTGCCCGGCAAAAACGTCGTGTCCATGAAAACGCATTTGCCGAACGGAACGTCCCAGGGCACCTGGCGCGGTTGGCTGAAGCTCAAGGTGGCATTCGTCGCGCTGTTAGTTACTCCAGGGAAGGTGATTTGCAGATTCGTAATCGCGAGTTTGGGCTGATTGATAACCAGCATGGGCGCGCCTGAAACATCGTTCGTGAACGTCACCTCCCACGGCCCTCGCATATTGCGGCGATGCTCAATCCAGGAGTAAAAAATCACATAGACAACCACGGCGATCCCAAAAGGAACCACCAGGTGCCGGAACAAATTATCCGATTTCATCCGCCTCATCGTAGGATAGGCATCCTGCCTGTCTCCATCATTTTTTTCCTGACTCATTCCCGCTTGATTTATAGTTCCGCCTTCAGGCGGCCTGGGAGCGCCGGCGAGTTGGCAGCAAATGCTAGTTGACTGCGTCTCGGTGTGAGACTTTACTCCGCCCATGAAGACCGCCGTTCAATTTGCCGCCGCGCTCCTGGTGCTGAGCTCGACGGGTTGCATTTTTGGAAAGCACAAGCAACAGCCGCCACCGCCCCCCTTCGTCGATCTGACCGGTTCGCCCGCCACACCGGCCACGACCAATACCTTTCTCGTCACGCCGGATCTCTCCACGAGCGGTCAAATCGTTTCCGTGAACAAAAACCTCCACTTTGTGGTGGTGACCTTTCCCACCGGCCAGGTTCCACCGCTCGGCACACGGATGAACATCTTCCGCCGTGGAGAAATTGTCGGTGAAATCAGGATCACCGATCCACAGCGCGATAATAATTCCGCCGCCGACATCGTCCTGGGTGACGCCCAAAAAGGCGACGAAGTCCGCCAGAAATAAATTGATTCCGGTAGGGGCCGACGTGAGGAGGCTCTTATATATTTGAAATCGGAAAGTTTGATTCTTTCCGGCCAGCCGAAGTCCGCCGAAAAATCAACCCTCCGACTTCTTCCGCACTTCAGTGATTTCCTCGAGCGCCTTCACCGTCTTGGGCAGGGATTGCTTCTGGTACGGCGAATGTAGATTGAAATAAATTCCGCACAACGGCTTGTCCGAATCGCTCTGGCTGAGGATGACCGTGACGTGCTTGTCGAGCGCGATGCCGTGGCGCAATTGCGGCCCGCGCGTTTCATACGCGCGAATGGCCTTGGCCATGAGAGACTTCAACGAAGCCTCAAATTCTTCCGGGATTTTGTCGATGTTGATTACGTACGTATCATACGCCTTCAACGCCAACGCCATCTCATCTCTAAACGTCTCAACAGTCACGTACCCTAGAATAAAAAAGATTATGTAAAAGTGAAGTAAAATCTGGCTTCACCGCACTTTTCGGCACATTTCGGGCTGTATTTCTCCCGACAAACGTCCGTTCAATACAGTATTATCGGCGATAGTGAACAAGGCTTTAGCTCCCGATATTGAATCAACTGCGACGAACTGGACGTTATGTTGATCACCCTAGGCGGCTAATGCGACCGCATTCCAGAATATAACTCTCCGTCACGCGAGATAAATAGTCATGAAAGTGACTAAGATGCAGATAAAAAGTGCGAGTCAGCGTCGAGAATGGAATACGTTCTATAAGTATCGACGGACCTGACCAACGGGTTGCCTGCTTTACATCGTCAATCCACGTTCCGCCCCATATACTGTATGGAATATCGGGGAAGAAACTATCGTAACGTTCGCCTTTCCCGTCACATTCCATCTGAATCACGATGCTTCGAAGCAATCGCCCTTCTTGTGTGATGCGCCGGTTTGGGTACCGACCGCCGGAATGTTTGGGACAAACCGTGTAACCATATTGCGCTGCAAACTCGGCGAGTTGAGGATCAAGCTGGGAAAGGTGCTCGCCGAGGAGAGCATAATCTTCTGGAGAGTTCAGTGGCATCTTTCACATGAGGCGTTTGTGTTGCTATTTTAATTCCAGCGCCAAGTGTTGCCCCAATTCCGCCGCTTCCTTGATGGGCCGCCTACCCTCCGCCTGTCGCATCGGGCCATTTGCAAACGAAAGCGCGCGCACGCAGATTTCATCATTCTGAATCTCGCCATACGCTGCCACGGGACTCTGGCAACCGCCGCCCATCCCGGAAAGAAACGCGCGTTCAGCCGTGACCGCTTGGAACGTGTTGTAATCATTCAACCGCTCGCAAATATTTGCAATGCGCTCATCGTTTGCGCGAATTTCGATTCCAATCGCACCCTGGCCGACGGCGGGCAGCATCACATCCAAATCCAGCACCGACGCCAACACACCATTCGGCACCGCGTCGCCATGCAATTTGCCATCCTTCGAGATCGTAAAATTTAATCGGCGGATGCCCGCCAGCGCCAAAACCGTGCCGTCGAGTTCCGCGCGCTCGGCCACTTTCTGCATCCGCGTGCTGACGTTCCCGCGGATTTCCACAATGTTCAGGTCCGGCCGCGCGACTAACAATTGCGCCTTCCGCCGCGTGCTGCTCGTCGCAATGGTCGCGCCCTTTGGAAAATCCTTCAGAGTTGCGTTCGGCTTCAAACCCCTCAACGCCGCCTGCGCCGCGTCGCGATAAATCAGCACGTCCCGCACGTCTTCGCGCTTGGGCGTGGCGGCGAGAATCAAGCCCGTGGGCAATTCCGTCGGCAAATCCTTCAAGCTGTGCACGGCGATATCCGCCTCGCCATTCAGGAGCGCCACTTCCAGTTCTTTCGTGAATAAACCTTTGGGCAAACTCGCGTCGGTCTTCGCCATCGAAGCTTTCTGCAATTTGTCGCCGGTGGTCT
>DASZPR010000102.1:0-4009 GCA_035550235.1 Verrucomicrobiia bacterium
TTTGTTTTGCTCAACCGCATCGACCGCGCATTGTCGAATTTCAAAAACATCGGCCAGGTGAACGATGTTTCCGCCATCCTGCGCGCCCAGGCGGAAAACGATGAAGACCAGGTCGCGTCCAGTTACACGGTCGTGAACGGATTAGTTTGGGCCATCCCAGTGCTGGGATTCATCGGCACGGTCCTTGGATTGAGCCTCGCCATTGGCAAGTTCACACTGACGCTGCAGGCGGGCGGGGACCTGGCGGCAATTCGCACTTCGTTGCAAGGCGTGACCGGCGGTCTCGCCACCGCGTTCGAATCCACACTCGTGGCGCTGACGTTTACGCTCATTCTCCAGTTGGTCATCACGTTCAGCCAAAAGCGCGAGATGGCATTTCTCGACGAGTGCAATGACTATTGCCATTCGCACATCGTTTCCAAATTACGCGTGACACAGCGGCCAGCTCCCTTACCCGCGCCCATTCCCGTGGAAGCCGCCCCATGAGAGACCGTCTCAGAACCTTTGATTCCAAAATCACGTTCTTCGCTTTTGCGGACATCATCACCGCGGTCAGCGGGATGCTGATTTTCATCACGTTGCTGCTCGCGACGGACCTTGGCCGCCCCACGGACAATCGTTCGCAGGCGGCAGCGGAACTGGAAAAACAAATCAACGAAACCCTGACGCGACAAGCTGAACTTGACGTGGAAAATCAGAATTTGCAACGCGCGCTCACGGCGGCTAACACCGCGCCCGCACCTGAAAAACTGCAATCGGATATTTCGCGTTTGCGCGCGGAATTGGCTCAAGAAAAAAGCAGACACGCCGGCTTGGCGGAGCAGCTGGACGCGAGCCGATCCACTCTCGTCACGCGCGACAAGACGCTGGGCATTACCGGCGTAAGGGAGCGAATTGCAGGAGATGCGCGGGAGTTGCAAGACCTTGCTCAGAAAGAAACGAAAGTGCGCGAAGAAACAGTCGCGCTCGAAAAGCAAATGCCCGGGATTGAATCCAAAATTTTAAAATATCGCGCGCGTGAAGGTGAGCTATGGCTGATCCCAGACCGCACGGGAACCACGAAGGAGCCGGTCATCGCCATCGTAAGCAGCAAGGGACTGCAAATGGAACGATTCAACCAACCCAAGCAGACGGAAAATTACAGCATCGGGGCTTTCTCGGGATTCAAGTCGTATTTGAATCGCATCAAGCCCGAGAATCAATATGTGGTTTTTCTGATTCGCCCGTCGGGAATCGACCTCTTCCGGGATCTCGTGGAAGTCGCCCGCGATGCCGGTTTCGAAGTGGGTTTTGATCCGTTGGAAGAGAACCGGCAAATTCAATTTACCAGTCCGCCGCCCATCGACGATCAAACGGTCGAGCAAGAAACCCGCCGCGGTTCGAGCGGAATCCGGCCAACGTTGGGAAGGCCGGGGGGCGCTGCCACAACGTACAACTCCGGTGGTGGTGGAGACACCAGCACGGAAGGAAACGGTGGTCCGCCAAGTGGCGCCAATTCAACCGGCGGGACTAATCTGGCCGGTGGGACTAACCTGATTGCCGGAACGAATGTCGTGGACGAAACCAATGTGACCGGGGCAACAAATGGTTCGGCGGAATCTACGGTAAACACCACGAACGTCCCGGCCACGAATTCAGTTCCACCAAATCCGCCACCACCGCCCAAGCCGAAAAGCTGGTGGCAACGACTCCTGGAATGGCTCGGCATTCGCTAACATGAACCTGCGGCACCGCAAACCACACGATAGCCTCTACATGTTGCTGGACACGATGTGCGACGCGTTCGGCGGCATCATCCTGCTGGCAGTCCTCGTGGTGTTGCTCACCAGCCAGGAAAAAATCCAGAGCGCAACCAAGGCGGACTCGAACGAGATGTTGCGACGCCGGCTCGAACTGGCACAAACAAACCTGCAACAATCACTTCAACTCTCCGAATCGCTCAACGCGACTGCCAATGACGAGCGCTGGAAAACACAAGTGTCGTTGCTCGCCTCGCGCCAGCAATTGGAGGACGACATCAAACGCATTCGCGAACTCGCCGCACAGAACGAAAAGGAAATCGACGCGAATGCTAGTTCCGACCCCAGTGATGTTCTGAAGCAACTCGACGCTCAAATCGCCGCAGACAATGTGAAAAAATTGGCGGCGCAAAACAGCCTCGAGGCTTCCAACGATGAAAAGAAACGCGTGCAGGCGCGTTTGGCGGGATTGGAAAAGCAGTTGGACGAAGCCATAAAACTTTCACAGCGCGAATTGCGTTTACCCAAGGAACATGACACCGACCGGCAGGTGGTCTATGCCATTGTCATCTACGGTCGGGTGTATTTTTGCCGCAATGTGGACATGACCCGCAACGACCGAGATATCGCATGGACACCCAAGCTCGGAGCGGAATATGCCGCGCCCATCAAGGGCCGAGGTTTTGATCCCACGGTGAACGCGGCCGAACTGCGATCCTACTTCACCGCCCAGGCGCACAACTCCGTCTATATCGACTTCATCGCGTTGGAAGATTCGTTTCCGACATTTATTCGGGCCAAACAATTGGCCACCGACTGCGGCATGCCTTACGGCTGGATACCTTGGAAAATGACACAAGTGGACGCGCTCTCTTTCGCTGCGACAGGTTACGTCCCGCGTCCACAATAATCGGCCAGAGCTTTTAAAAAAATGCTCTAAAGAAAAACGGCGAGCACATCAGTGCTCGCCGTTGATAATAGCGCGGCTGAATTTAGAACCCCTAGTTAGAGCGACTTTCGCCCCGCAGCCTTCGCCTTGGCCCAACGGGCTTTGGCAGCGGCGGCAATTTTCGCCCGGGCGGCGGCGCTCATTTTCCGTTTCGGCGCGCCGGCCGATTTTCCACCCCTTACTTTTGCCCATCGCGCTTTTTGCGCTGCGCCAATTCGCGCACGAGCGCTGGCGCTCATGGTTCTTTTACCACTTACCACTTCCGAGCCTCCGCCTAAAATCTTCCCGAGCTCATTTTCCAATGCATCTATCTGTTCCTTGATAGCCGCCGCCCGTCTTAGTTGTTGCGCTGACAGACTGTTTATTGAATTCATAGTATAGACATTAGATTAGTGCGTAGACTATAAGTCAAGTAAGCGGATTGGATAATTTACAAGTTAAGCCGGCACGGGTTAAGTAAATTACTCGGCGTTTGTCAATAATTTGTAGACATTCTGAATTGCTCACCAGCCACGCGCGGGTGCAATCTTCCTCATGCACCGCCTGATAAATTCTCTCGCGCTCGCGACCTGCCTCAGCTTGAGCGCGACCGCCGATGACTTCGACGCCACAACCGCCGCCGTTGGCCGTACGGCAGACGGATTGATAACGCCCGCCAACCAAATCGTCACACCCGCCGGCATGACCATCAACTTGCCGGGGATGCGTCCCCAGGCGCTAGCGATGAGCCCGAATGGAAAGTTGCTTGCGACCGCAGGCCTCACTCACGAACTGGTCGTATTCGATCTCACTGACGGCAACAAACCGCGGCGCGTCGGATTTCCGTCCGATCAAGCTCCCGCCGAACGCGAACTGGATGCGCCGATTCTGGAACCGGATAACAAGGCGCAACTTAGCTACACCGGATTGGCGTTCTCACCAGACGGTTCGCGCATCTATCTCGCGAATGTAAATGGCGACATCAAAGTATTTGGAGTGGATAAAGCGAAAGCCGTAAAGCCGCTCTTTTCCATCCCGCTGCCACCCGCCAATGCGCCGCGTCGCACCAATGAAATTCCCGCGGGCATCGCCCTTTCGCGCGATGGCAAAAAACTGTATGTCGCGCTCAATCTTTCCAATCGCCTTGCCGAATTGGACGCGGCCACGGGAAAAGTTTTGCGGATTTGGAACGTGGGCGTCGCACCATATGGTGTTGCCATCGTCGATCGCAAGGTGTACGTGAGCTGCTGGGGTGGCCGGCGACCGGATGAACATAGTTTCGTCGGACCCGCTGGCCGCGGCACAACCGTGCGCGTGGACAACCGGTATATTGCCAACGAGG
>DASZPR010000103.1:0-1913 GCA_035550235.1 Verrucomicrobiia bacterium
AATATTTTTCACTCCGCTGAAACGAAGACGACGATGTCCTTCGTCGTTTGTATCGAGGATTGTCGCGCGAATTTCTGTCGGGCCATTCGCATCCGACAAAATTAATTCCGTGCCCACGCGCGCGCGCTTCGCGGGTTTCATCATGGCCCACCAATCGTTGGCGGCATTTTCTTCCGTCAGGAAAATTTCAAAATGTCCGCCGCTTTTTGCGTTGGCAGCGCGAAGCCGCGCGGGAATGACACGCGAGTTGTTGAAAACGAGCACATCGCCGGCGCGCAAAAATTCCAGGATATCGCGAAACGTGCGGTGGTCGATTTTTCCCGAATCGCGATGCAGCACGAGCAGTCGCGAGGCGTCGCGCGTGGACGCCGGCGTTTGCGCGATCAGTTCGGGAGGCAACTCAAAATCGAAATCAGCCGTTCGCATTGTGCGGGCATGCTAACCGGGAATGTTGGATAGCAAAGGGAAGATTTCGGGGGCAGAATGGGGTGAAGGGGATACTTTCTGACGGATTCAGCAACTCGTTACCTCGTCTCCTACGTGGGGTGATGCGCCCATCTGCGACTACTTGGTGCGCGATAGGTGGCACACCTTGTATCCTCGTGATTTTTGTACCCAACCCATAGCGTTTAAAAACCGCAAAATTTGTGAATAAGTTTGGGATAAACGAAGTGGATTGTTATTGACGCAAATGGGGGAAAGTGGTTTAAAAGGGGGCGTTGTGGGGCGAAAGTCATGGGTAGTGCCTCACATGTGGATAACTCGACGCGATGCAATCGGAAGGAAACAGTGAGCCGACGTATTACAATTCGCTCTATAAACATGGAGTGGATGAGAAGCGTCGCGTGCAAATTCCGGCGAAGTGGCGGCCCGCGAAACCCAACGTGGAATTTACCCTGATCGTTTGGCCGAAGTCGAAAGAAGGTCCGTGCCTGCGCGCGCTCCCGCCGGAGCAGATGGCGAAGACGCTGCGCGAGATCGACGCGATGCCAAACTCGGACCCGAACAAAGTGGTCCTGAAAAGATTTATCGGCAGCGAATCTGTCCAGGTTGCTTTGGACAAAGCTGGACGAGTTTGTCTGCCCGACGGAATGGCAGCTGCGGCCGGCATTAAAGACGAGGCGATGCTCGTTGGTTTGCTGGACCGTTTCGAGATTTGGAATCCTGAGCGTTATGAAAAAGTCCGTGCTTCCGATGCCGTGATGGCGCAGGAGGCATTCAAAATGATGGAGTAACCATGAGCCTGGGAAAATTATTAACGACCGGAAAAAGTTTGGTGGGTTTGAGCCACGACAACACGCGCTACCAAATGCGGAAGGGCGCGCTGCCGAAATTTGAATCGGCCAAAAATCCATTCGCCACGAAAGCGCCCGCGGAACCGGCCGAGCGCGAGCCGCGCTTGCCGAAGTTGTCGGCCAATGAAGCATCAGCTGCGACGTTGAAAAAAACTCAGCGCATGCCGGTGCTGGGTGCTTTGATCGCGGTTCGGGAGGCATCCGTGGCCGTCAGCCGGAATTCCCCGCCGGCGGAACCGGTGAAGGTTGCGGAGCCGCCGCAAGCTTCGCCAGTGGTTGATAGCTGGTTGAAGAAAATCAACCCGCTGGTGTGGTTCGGCAGTCGCAAATCGGCGGAGCCGAAGCCGGTGATTCCGCGATTCAGCAAATCGCACGCACCGATCCAGGGCGAACTCTCGCTGGATAACATCAAGGTGATGCGAAACGATTTGAGCGAGGCGGACGTGGACGTGGTGCAGGCGAAAGCGCGTCCGGCAAAAGTAGCGGCGGCTGCGCCCGCGCAGGCTTCGGCCGCAGCGATGGCGATACCGGATTTGCCACCGGCGAGAACGGCCTGGGAATTTTTAGGCGAGCATTTGATGGGTAAACATTAACCAGTGAGGACCTGATGCGTGTCAC
>DASZPR010000104.1:0-1959 GCA_035550235.1 Verrucomicrobiia bacterium
AGATTTTACGCCCGCCCATGTGCGAAAGTTGTATTTCTGGCTCGCGCCCGCAATCACGATGATTCCCGGCATCCTGGTAGTTGCCGTCCTTCCGTTCGGCTCATTTATCGGGCACCAAAAAATGGTCATCGCGGATTTGGACGTCGGCATTCTCTACACGTTCGGCATCGTGTCACTCGGCGTTTACGGAATCGTGCTGGCCGGTTACGCGAGCAACTCCAAATTTCCGTTCCTCGGAGGCATTCGTTCGAGTGCGCAATTGATTTCGTATGAAATCGCGATGGGCATGTCAGTAGTGGCGGTATTCTTGGTGGTCGGCAATTTGAACCTGACGGAAGTCGTGAAATATCAGTCCGACAACCTGTTGCACTGGTTTATATTCAAACAGCCGCTGGCCTTTATCATTTTTACAGTCGCCGCACTGGCAGAAACGAACCGCACGCCGTTCGATTTGCCCGAGGCTGAGCAGGAACTGGCCGGCGGTTACAACGTGGAATACAGCTCGATGAAATTCGCGCTGTTCTTCATGGGTGAATACGCGAACGTGACGGCGGCTTCAGCGATGATTGCGACCCTGTTCCTCGGCGGTTGGAGTTTGCCGTTCGGCGGCTTGGATCAACCGGCGACAACGGTGAGCATCGGCATCCTGCATATCCTTATCTTTTTGGCGAAGACGTGTTTTGTGCTGTTCATGATCATTTGGGTTCGGTGGATGTGGCCGCGCTTCCGGTATGATCAATTGATGGATTTGGGCTGGCGGCGGTTTCTGCCACTGGCTTTGGCGAATATCGTGGTGACCGCGGTGGTTTTGTGGGCGAGAAGTTGAGTCACGCTTCACGTTTTACGTTTCACGCATCGAAATGAAACGTGAAACGTGATTCGTGAAGAAAAGAACGAATGATTGTTCAACGTAAAAAACTGAATCTTTGGGAGCGGCTTTACCTGCCGGCAGTGTTCGGCGGGTTCAAAGTCACCCTGCGGCACTTTTTCAAAAAGAAAGTGACCATGCAGTATCCCGAGGAGAAATGGGTGGTGCCGGAAGGCTATCGCGGCGCGCCCTATCTCGTGAAGGACCAGAACGACAACACGAAATGCGTGTCGTGCCAGCTTTGCGAATTTGTCTGCCCGCCCAAGGCCATTAAGATTACGCCACCGGGCGTGGATGGTAAATTGGCGGATCGGCCGAACGCGGAAAAAATGCCGCAGGAATTCGAGATCAACATGCTGCGGTGCATTTTCTGCGGGTTCTGCCAGGAAGTGTGCCCGGAGGAAGCGATTTTTCTGCAGAAGGATTATTCGCTCACCGGCTCGTCGCGCGCGGAATTAATCTATAACAAAGAGAAGCTGCTCGAACTTGGCGGCAAGCATGCGGGAATTCAGAAGTGGAAACACAAGGCTGAGGAAGCCAAAGAACAGGAAAATTTTCCTGTGAAGCCCTAAGATGTCCGACGTCCTATTTTATATTTTTTCAGCCCTGGCGCTGATTTGCGGCGTGATGATTCTCGTCAGCCGCAATCCAGTGAACAGCGCCATGTTTCTCGTGCTGACGATTGCCTCGCTCGCAGGATTGTTCGTGCTGCTGGAGGCGTTCTTTTTGGCTGCGGTTCAAATTCTCGTCTACGCCGGCGCAGTCATGGTCTTGTTCCTGTTCGTCATCATGCTGCTGGATTTGAAAGCGGAGGAACGGCGGAAATTTAAGGTATTCGGAATCGCCGGCGGCGTAATTGTGGTGGGAACCATTCTCGCGATCTTTTTCAAAAGCCTGAACGCAACCCCGCTTGGCGACACGCGCGTGCCAAATTTCCAAGCGGGCACGATGGACCTGGGCAAGCTCCTCTTTTCGCAATACCTCCTGCCATTTGAAATCGTATCGGTGCTGCTGTTGGTCGCAATGGTCGGCGTGATTCTCTTGAGCAAAAAGGACCTGAAATGAAACCCGTAGGCCTCGAACACTATTTG
>DASZPR010000105.1:0-7254 GCA_035550235.1 Verrucomicrobiia bacterium
TGCAGCCCTACATCGGCACGAATGTAACCCTCGAGCAAATTCGAAGTGCGCTGAGCGATTTGCAAACGGTTTACGCCGAACACGGGTTCGCGACAGTCGCCGTCCGGCTGCCGCAGCAAAAATTGGACGACCACATTGTGAAGCTCCGGGTGTTTGAAGGCCGCATCGAGGAAATTGCGATCCTGAACAATCATTATTTCAGTTCGAACAATATCATGCGCGCATTGCCCAGTTTGCATTCGGACATGATTCTTACCCGCCCGATTTTCGAGGCGGAACTGGACCGCGCCAATGCGAACCAGGACCGCCAAATTTATCCCGCCATCGAACCGGGACCCGTCGAAGGCACCACCACCCTCAAGCTCACGGTCAAAGACCGGCTGCCACTCCACGGCAAAATTGAATTGAACAACCAGAACTCGCCCGGCACCCCCGACCTGCGTGTCAACACCTCCGCCGAATACAAGAATCTCTGGCAACTGGAGCATTCGTTGGGCGTGCAGTACAGCTTTTCTCCGGAAACCTACAAAGCCGGGGACCTGTGGAGCTTCTATGACAAGCCCTTGGTCGCCAACTACAGCGCGTTCTATCGCTTCCCGTTGAGTTCATCGGCCGGCGTGCAAGAACTCATTGCAAGCGCGCCCGGCAACTTCGGGTTCGATGAGGCCACGCGCCGATTCAACCTGCCGCCTCCATCCGGCCGGCTCGAAATGAACATCTTCGCCAGCCGTTCTACGATTGATACCGGTGTGACGACTCTCTCCGATCGAACCATCCTGAGTGTTCCCGGGGTCATATCCATCCGGGAAAAAGATGATCAACAGGACATCACCGTGAATGAAGATTTGGGCATGCGGTTGAGCATTCCGCGAAGCACCGGGAGCGATTTTATTTCGTCACTTTCCGGCGGACTGGATTACAAGTCCTACGAACTGACCAGTCACAAGACGAATAACTTTTTATTTTCCATCGTCACCCGCGATCCCAACGGCAATCTCAATCCGCCCATTACCTCCACCGTTTCGTCTCCCAACCCGCCCCCCAACGGACTCACCCTGAAACGTATTGAGTATCTGCCGGTGTCACTGCGGTACGATTCCACCTGGAAAAATGCCTGGGGAACCACCGTTTTTGGATTTGGCGCCGTCCGCAATATCTGGCATTCGGGCTCGCTCAAGGATCTCAAAGCCATTACCGGTTCTTCCCAATCCCGGGGTGAGTGGCTCGTCCTCTCTCCGAGCGTGTCACACGATTTTCTGATCCACACCAATTGGACACTGTCGCTTCGCGTCGATGCCCAATGGGCCAGCGAGCCTTTGATCAGCAACGAGCAATTCGGCGCCGGCGGAGTGAACAGCGTCCGCGGTTATCACGAAGGCGAGGTTTTTGGTGACGACGGCTGGCACACCAGCATGGAATTGAAAACTCCGCCGCACGTCGTGGGGATTATTCCCACGAAAAACGTGGTGAGCATTCGCGGCTCGGTTTTCATGGATTATGCCGAAGTTTCGTTGATCGATCCGCTGGGACGTCCAGAAACCACTTCGCTGTGGGGCACGGGATTCGGCGGCATCATCTCGATGGGCCCTCACTGGGATGGCCGGTTTATTTTCGCCTGGCCGCTCACGTCGACGATTGGGACCCCGGCCTATCAGCCGCGCTTTAATTTCGGATTGACCGGGCAATTCTGAAATTCGGGTTGTCCGCAAAATGTAACAATAACGTTGGTTCCTTTTTTTTGACGAGCCTTCATCATCGGAGAGGACAATTAATCGGATTTATGAAAGGTCATCGATTTTGCGTACGAATTGCCCTCGCGACCGCCGTGCTGGCGTCGGCGAATTTTGCGCGCGGCAATCCCAAAGGCGGAACGGTCAGCCAGGGTTCGGCTACCTTCAACACCTCGGGCTCGCAATTCACGGTCAGTACCTCCGACCGCGCTTTCATCAACTGGCAGAGTTTTAACATCGGCGTGGGCGAAACCACCACGTTTGTCCAGCCGTCGTCATCCTCGCTGGTCTGGAATCAAATCAATGATCCCAACCCTTCGCAGATTCTCGGCACGCTGAACGCGAACGGCTATGTCGTGCTGCAAAACTCCGCGGGATTTTACGTCGGCGGACAGGCTTCCATCACGACGCACGGCTTGATGCTCACCACCGCGCCCATCCCGAACCTGGACCTTTCGAGCAGCGACCCGTGGCAATTCAGCGCGCCGCCACCCTCCGCGAGCATCATCAATTACGGCCAGATCAATGTCGGCCAGGGCGGCTCCGCATTCATCATCGCGAATAACGTCCAAAATCAAGGAACCATCTCGGCTCCGGGCGGCACGATTGGCCTCTATGCTGGTAAAGACGTTTTGGTTTCGAGCCGCCCGGACGGACGCGGCCTCAGTGCCACCGTCACCCTGCCCAGTGGCTCCGTCGACAATGAGGGCAAACTAATCGCCGATGGCGGCACCATTGCGCTGCACGCGCAAGTCGTGAACCAGGGGGGATTGATCCAGGCGAACTCGGTTGCGAACGTCAACGGCACGATTGAATTGGTGGCCGGGAATGATTCGAGTGATAACATCGATGCCTCCCTCACCCTCGGCGCCAATTCGCTCATCTCCGCCCGTTCGGATGGCAGCAGCGGAAGTTCCGGCGGCACCGTCACGATTGCTTCCGACAAAAATTTTTCGGACCAAAATACGGCGGCGATAAATGTCTCCGGCGCGGCTCAGGCAGGATTGCCATTCACGTTTACTGTTAATGGAAATTCAGCGCTCGGCAGTGCTTCCGGCGCAACGGATGGCGGAAAACTGTCCATTTCCGCTGCCAACATTGGCACCATTCAATCCGTGGTTGATGGTCATGCAGTGACTGGCCCTACAGGTGGAAAATACACCATCGACGCCGCCAACCTCACCCTGAACAACGCTTTCATCAACTCAATCGCGCCTACATTCGATGCGGGCCAATACAAAATTACTCTTCAGGCAGATAAAAATATCACCTTTCTGAACAATTTGGTTCTTTTGGATCCGGGCGCCTCCGCTCTGCTGAGCTTGACGGCCGGCAACGACATCATTCTCAATCAAAACTCGAGCATCCAGGCAGGGAACAACTGGAACCTGAGCCTGAGCGCCGGGCCGCTGAATCTCGCCGCCAAACCCACGACCGCGCGAACAGACGGTATTTATCTCGACAACAATTCGTTTATTCAGACTCAAAACGGCAATATCGATCTTTGGGCGGCCAACGAAGTCATCCTGACCGGAACCCTTGGCGCCATTCGGACCATGGGAGGCGGCAGCATCGACGTGACGACGAAATTCGGCAATGTGAATTCAGGCGGCAATCAAAATGGATTTGTTTTTAACTCCCCGAGATTAGCCCCGCCCCTTTACACCGTCTCGCCAAACCTGGGCGGCATCAGCACTGCCGCCGGGGGTGACGTCAACATCAACGCGGGGGGCGACGTTATCAGCTATTTACCCACGCAGGCCGACGTCAACAGCGGGAAATTCGAAGGAGGCTCGGGTGCGTTTGGTTCCAACCCGGGCAACGTCACCATCACTGCCGGAGGCAATGTGACCGGACACTATGTGGTCGCCAATGGCATCGGTTCGATCACGGCAAAAGGCGGCGACGTGGGCGTGCCGCAAAAACAGACCGGTGGCTTTGCGCTCAGCCTCATCAAGGGAAGCTGGAATGTCGATGCCCCGCACGGTAGCATTTACCTGAAGGAAGTGCGCAATCCCAACGGTGTCTTCAACAGCCAGGGATCCGCTTCTTCCCCCGGCTTTCATTTTTTTGATTATGACCCCGAGGATTCGGTATCGTTGCACGCGGCGAACTCCGTCGAAATCACTGGCGGAAATCCGCGCCTCTCCAGTGCCAACGTGCCCATGCTCTTTCCTTCTTCGCTTTCCGTCCTGGCCGACACCGGCTCGTTCGTCCTGGATGACAACGTGATTCTGTTTCCTTCTCCTGACCAAAACTTGAACATCACCACGCTGGCCGGAAATTTCGAGGGTAATAATAAGTTTCTCGAAATGTCCGATAGCGCGCGGCGTCAGTGGACCGGCCTCGTCAGCGGCGAGTTTTTGAAAGACGATCACGCTCCTACGCCGCCCGAATTGGATAACCCTAACGCGGTCGAAATCTCCATTGCGGGGAGCATGGATAACCTGACTCTCTACACCACCAAAGAGACTCATATCTTCGTGGGGGGCGACATCAACAACTCAGGTTTTCTTGGTGAAAATCTGCACTCCAGTGACAAGACCACCATCAATGTACTCGGCCGAATCTTCAATACCCCGGTTTTGAATTTCGTGAATTTGCCGGGACCCATCGTTGGTTCCGACTCGTCCGACCCCACCCGGTGGGATGCTTTCTTCGAACTGGCGGTGGATCCGTCGGTGCTCGACTTCGATATCACCGGGCTCACGCCTGATATCATCAAGGCGGATTTGATTGCCAAATACCTGCTTTTCCCCAATGCGAATTCGCGATTCGGCCTGGGGGCCAATCCCGGTTTTATCTATGACCCCACGACCGACAGACTCGGTTTCAATGGTTCGATGGCCGGCCTCTCCGCGACCCAAATCAGCGCTTTGAAAAGCGGCGTGTTCACCCTGCTGGTGATCGATAAAAACGGCAACCCGGTGATTGATCCGAGCGACCCCAACCATCTCCTGACGCAAACAACGCCTTATACATTCCTTTCCCCCACCGATCCTTCCAATTCCGGCAAGGATTCCGCCAGCTTGATTGCCAGCCTGTATTCGGAAAGCCTCGCGGCACCGTCGAAGCCTGCCTCCGGATTTCAAATCGGAGGGCCTGGAGAGTTTAAAATCACTGCCGGCTCCATCGAGCTCGGCAACTCTTCCGGAATTCTTTCCTGGGGGATTGGGTCGGGCGGACAATTGCAAGGCGTCAATTACTCATCGCTCGCCGGTGTGACCCCCGACGCGTCCGGCGCTACAATCAATGTGATCACCACAGGCGACCTCACCATGCAGACCTCTCGCATCGCTTCCATGTTCGGAGGGGACGTGAATATCACCAGCACTGATGGCTCCATCAATGTCGGCGCGCAAAACTTCTTCATCACGTCGGTTTCTCCATTGGCTTATGGCATCTATTCATCCGGTCACGGTGACGTCACGGTAACGGCCCAAGGCGACATAAATATCAATGGCTCGCGCATTGCGGCATACGACGGCGGCGACGTCACCATCGAATCCTATTATGGCAACGTGAATGCCGGCAGTGGCGGCAATACTTACGTCAACGTGCCGATCGTCCGGTCCCCGGGCAAAACGATCAGTGACCCGATTTACGGCAGCGGGATTCTGGCTGAAAGCCTGCCTGTTTCCTTGCAATCACCCGGCGCAACCAAGCCCGGAGATATTACCGTCACCACTCCCCGTGGCGATATCATCGCCGGGCAGGCGGGCATCCTGCAACTGGCTCTCGACGGCAATATCGCCGGCGGCCCCAAAGTGACTCTCCATGCCGGCACAGCCGCGGTAAAGGACGATCAGGGTAACATCATCACCCCCGCCATCACCGGCAATATCGATCTGGGCCAATCCGGCCTCATCGGTGGCGAAGTCGATGTCACCGCGCAAGGTGACATTAAAGGGTTGATCGTTTCCCGCCAGGGTTCCACCGTCAACGCTGCGCAAAACTTCTCCGGCACGGTTCTCTCGGCCGGCAACGCCAATGTTTCCGCCGGCGGCACCGTGGCGGGTGTCATTGTCGGCATCGGCGGCGCCAACGTTTCCGGCACCATCACTGCCGATGTGCTCGGTCAGAACGTTTCCGTCAACGGCGGTGCCTCTACCTCAACCCTCGGGACCACGGCGACGGCGACCGCTGCCAGCCAATCCGCCGCCAACGAGGCGACCAGCGAAACCGAGAAGCAGGTTGCCAGCGATGATTCCAAGGACGACGACAAGAAGAAGAAAGGCAAGGCCCCGGTCCTCGCTCGCCGCACTGGCCGTGTCACCGTTCTGATGCCCAAAGCCATTTGATCGATGCAATAAGCCCTTTCAACAGTGCTTATTTTCCCAATTTCGCATTCATTGAAATAGTAGCGCGGAGCAGGCGTGAAATCACACAGCTTGTTTTGGCGCGAACCGTGGCATCGATGAATTCACTCTGGGTCACTTTGAGAAGCCTGGCGATGACGTTCAAATGAATGTTCGTTATCGTCCAACCCGTGGCCAAATGTTCCGTGGTCACCGTTGCGGTGGTGGTGATGCTGCCCAAAGCCGAGGGCGATAATTTCAATTCCTTCGACAAAGCCAGAGAGAAGCTGCCGGCGTGAGCGGCGGCAATCAGTTCGGCGGGATCCGTGACGGAGCTTTCTTTGAGCGGCAGGCCTGAAGCGTAGCGGGCGTCTTTCAACACACCGCTCCCAGTGCTCACAACGCGCGTGACACCTTTGCGGCCAACCTTCCACTGCACGGTGGCCTTCCGAATGATCAGTTGCATCGCGATACGATGCTGCGAAGAAACGCGGCAGACCAATACTTCGTGCGTCCGATCGCCATGCCTTAGGGCTATGGCGCGAGGTGGCCTGCAACTTCTTTGATTGCTCTCGGGAGGGTTGAAGCTAAGCTAACGTTGCACTATGGAACTGCGTCATCTGCGGTACTTTGTTGCCGTGGCTGAGGAACTGAACTTCACCAGAGCGGCGGAAAAACTGCACCTCGCGCAACCTTCACTCACCCGCCAAATTCACAATCTGGAAGAAGAACTCGGCGTGCGCCTCCTCGATCGAAGCCGGAACCAGGTTTCCCTGACCGAAGAGGGGCGCAGTTTTCTCGTCGATGCCCGGCGTTTGGTGGCGTTGAGCCTGGAAAGCGTGAAATCGGTTCAGCGATTCAGCCGCGGCGAATCGGAACAACTGAACATCGGCTATCTGTTCAAATTCAATTTCGATTTGCTGCCGGTAACGCTGGCGACGTTTTACCAAACGCGTCCCGAAACCTCGGTGAATCTGTTCGATATGTCACCCGCCGAACAGCTTCGCGCGTTGGAAGCGCGGAAGATTGACCTCGGGTTTGTCGGGTTGCGTCCGCCGATGGCCAACAAGAACACGGCCGAATTGGCCTGGCAATGTGTCGCTCGCCACAAGGTCGTGGTGGTTTTGCCGGAAACTCATCCCCTCGCAAAAAAAAGCAAAATCAAAATGACGGATCTTAAGACGCTGTTCTTTGTCGCCATGTCGGAACAGACGCATCCCGGATCG
>DASZPR010000106.1:0-4440 GCA_035550235.1 Verrucomicrobiia bacterium
TCCGACGACGCCCACGCCCCGACCTTCCAACGCCGCCGCGACCGCATCTGGATCAAGCGCGCGCGCAGCGTGCTTGCGAAGTTAAGGTAACACCTCTCGTAGCCGCCGAGGTAACAAGGCGGACCATTTTGCACATTCAGCGCGTTTAATGTGGTGTTGGATGTTAAAATTTTTTGCATCCAAAATCCTTCCGCCAACGGATATACATGCGACGACAGGATTGAGAACCATTGGCGCGCGTGGAACCGGTGGAACACAAAACAACGCGGTCTGACATATCTGGCGATTTGCTTTCGCCGGAAACGCGCGAGGACGCCCGGTTGCTGGCCATGGCGGCCGCGGGTGACCAGGCCGGTTTCGCGGCGCTCTATCGCCGCCGGAGCGGGTTGATCTATTCGCTTCTCGTTCGAATGCTCGTCAATGAAATGGAAGCGCAGGAAGTCATGCAGGATGCTTTCGTCCAAATCTGGCGGCGAGCGCATCAATACGATTCGGAACGGTCCTCTCCCATCGCGTGGATGATCATGATCACACGCGGATTGGCCCTGGACCGGTTGCGCGCGCGCTCGCGGCGAAACGTCGGCCACGCTGCCTACGAACGCGAAATGGCGTCGCTCGAGTTGGAGATCAAAGGAACGCGGCCAGCGGAACGCGAGGAGCTCGCCGATGTCTGCGCGTCCGCCTTGAACGCACTTCCTGACGAACAGGCGCATGCGGTGCAACTGGCTTTTGTCCGTGGCTGGACCCACGAGGAAATCGCCCGCGCGACCGGCGAACCGTTGGGCACGGTGAAAGCCCGCATCCGCCGCGGCTTGCTGGCGCTGCGCAAAACCTTGAAGGACTATCATGCCTGACTTTCATTCACCCGAAGACGAGGCCACGCTGTATGTGCTCGGCGAACTCACCGTTGCCGACCGCCGGAAATTCGAAGCGCGCCTCGCGGAGTCGGCGGAGTTGCGCGCATTGGTTCGCGAATTAGAGGAAGGTGCGGTAGCTCTTTCCACTGCGCTGCCCCAGCGTCGGCCTCCGGCGGAAGTCTGGTCGGGCATCGAGAAGGCAGTATGCCGCGATAACCGGCGGAGCATTCCCGCGTGGTGGATGAGTTTGTGGCGGAGTGGATGGACCGCCGCCGCAGTGTGTCTCGCGGGTTGGGTGCTTTACGCGATTTTATGGAATGGCCGCGGCAACTCCAAGCCTCCGGCAACACAATCGGTGCTGCAACCTGAAATAACAATTGCAAATTCTTCCCCAGCTCCGCAGCAGGCCGTGGCCGTTCCGCTATCGCCCACCAATGCGGATCGTCAATTACTTCAGGTTCGCGCGGGAGAAATTCGCGATCTGCGTGTTAAGGTCGCCGAGATGGAACGGCAGACAAACGAACTGTCCCAACTGCTCGCCCAGGAACGCGCGCGCCTGGGTGAGACCAACCGCATTAAGTTCTACCATCTGACTTCCGCGGCGAGTGGCGATGCGTCCGCCTCGCAATTTTCGCCGGCGATGCAGCGCGCCGTGTTGATATCCATTGGCCGCGAGCTTGGCTGGTTTCCCGCCGAACCCAAATCACGCATTGGAGGCGGCCGCGCCGCGAGTACCGTTGATGGAATTGATTTCGTGGATTTGCGCCCGCCGAACAACGGCGGCGGAAATCAACCGGTCAGCCAGCCGCAGACAGAATCACAGATCGCCGATGCGTCCGCGCCGTCCATCCCGGCCTTTGTCTCCGGCGACAAACTCATCGTCGGGCTGGATTCAACCATCGTGCCGCCGAACAGTTCCGTGACGGTGACCGTCGCCAGCGCAAATGCGGCGCCGACCGGCGGGACCCTGGTGACGGGCGATAATCCGACCGTGGTGACTGTGCCGCTTTCGGCCGGGGTCGCAGCTGATGGCGGCTTCACCGTAACAGTCTATTCAGTAGCGCCGTCGGGCATGCCCTCGACCAATCAATTTTTTGCGTCACCCAGTCCATAAATTTATGAAATCTCCAACGAACAAATTATCCACGTCGTCGAACACGAAGCGAATTTTCACCGCGCTGCGTGGCCAAATTCTCGCCGGATTGCTCGCCTGCCTGGCATTTAGCGCGCAGGCGACCATCCAGGTTACACAATTTGATCCGCCGCTAAACATTTCAGCCTATGCCGATGCGCCGGCGGATTCATATTTCAATGTCCTCGGAACGGATTTCGACGCCAATGGCGAAGTGGATTTTCGCCTGGCTTACGGGTTGGGCGGCATCAGCGCCTTCTTCAATGCACCCGTGCGTTTTGGCCAGAGAGTCTCGGGGCCGGGGATTGCGGGCCGCGGCGGGCCGGTGGCGGGATTGCCATTGGGTTCCTTCATCGGCCCCAATTTGGGTTCGCCCGTGGCGACGAATTTCTACGCTTGGTCGCCCGGCGACACCAACCTCGATGACCTCACGCAACCTTTCGGAGATCGCGAAGCAACGGTTATCATAGCGAACCTGGTTACGTATAACGCGCCTCTCGGGCCGGTTGCGGACGGCGTATTGTTTACCAACATTCTGTTTACCAACGGTCCTATTCCTACCGTGCCGGTGGTGAGCGGTGACGTCGTGGGCCGGGACTGCGCCATCGCCGTGCAGTTTTATGTGAACGGAGAAGTGCATTACGGATACATTCACTGCGATTTTCGCAATGGCGCGACCGGGCTCATCTATGGCTGGGCCTATGAAACCCTGCCGAACGTACCCATAGTAGCCGCGTCGCTCGCGCCGGTTCCGGCACAAGCGAAAGGCCCCACCGGCATTGTGGGTTTCGTTAGTGGCGGGGGTGTCCTGCGGGGATGGACCATTAGTGTATCGACCGCCCAGGGAGTTTTTGTGAAGAGCGTGCAAACGGATAAAGACGGTAGTTTTAAGATGAATTTGAAACCAGGGCTTTATACCGTAGCTGCCAATTACGTGCCGCGTCCCGGTCCGGGGCAACCCTTGCCAAATTATGTCATAATGGGCGCTTCAAAATCGGTCATTGTGACCAAGAACCGGTTTACGTTTGTTGAATTGGGCACCTCGCTTTGAGTTTCCCCTTCAACTGCGGCTACGCGGTAAAGGTGGAAGGACGACCAGGTTCAACTTCTTTCTCAGTCCGTTACGCATAAAAGACCAGGTTGGTTTCGCGCTGGATTGGCCTGCGTGTGATTCATCCTGGTTTTATGACAATTCTTTTCATCTCCGATGCACAAATTGATGTGGTTTCTGCAGAAATTCAAGTGGCGTCCGTGGAGGGTTCTTTCTATTCTTCGTCACGATGAAAACGATTCAAGCGGAAGCCAATCAAATCCCTTTTGCGAAACAGATTGAAGAAATCGTGATGTCCACGCCAGTGACGGACATCCACACGCATCTTTACGAACCGGTTTTCAAGGATCTTTTGCTGTGGGGCATCGATGAATTGCTCACGTATCATTATCTCGTCGCCGAAGTGTTCCGCTACCTCGATATGCCCTACGAAAAATTCTGGGCGATGTCCAAGACGCAGCAGGCCGATTTGATTTGGGACCAGCTTTTCATCCAGCACTCGCCCATCTCCGAAGCCTGCCGCGGCGTGTTGACCACGCTCCAATTGCTCGGTCTCGATGTCAAAAAACGTGACCTCCCGGCGCTGCGCAAATATTTTAAAGGCCAGGAAGTCGACGGCTACATTACCAAATGCATGGAGCTCGCCGGGCTGAAGAAAATTTACATGACCAACTCGCCGTTCGATGATCTCGAACGTCCGACCTGGGAAAAAGGTTTCAAACGCGACAGTCGTTTTCAGGCGTGCCTGCGCATCGATCCGCTGTTCCTCTGGTGGCCGGAAGCTGGACCGAAGTTGGCCAAGTGGGGTTACAACGTCGATATGGGCACACCCGGCCCGAAATTCTTCGACGAAATCAAACGATTCCTGGCGGATTGGGCGAAGAAGATGAATGCCCGTTACGTCATGGCGTCCATCCCGCACGATTATAAATTCCCAGACAAAACCATCAGCGCACAAATCGTCGAAAAAGCGATTCTCCCGTTTTGCCGCGAAAGCGGATTGCCGCTAGCGCTGATGCCCGGCGTACGCCGCCAGATCAATCCGCAATTGAGACTTGCCGGCGATGGTGTGGGCCTGAGTAACCTCGAGACGATTCAAAATCTGTGCTCGATGTATCCGGACAACAAATTCCTCACGACCGTGCTCGCGCGCGAAAATCAGCACGAGCTCTGCATCCTCGCGCGGAAATTCCGCAACCTGCATATCTTTGGTTGCTGGTGGTTCACCAACGTGCCGGAAATCATCAACGAGATGACCCGCATGCGCCTGGAGTTGATCGGCCTCAGCATCACGCCGCAACACTCAGACGCGCGCGTGCTGGACCAGATCATCTACAAGTGGAACCACTCCCGCCGAATCATCGCGGACGTGTTGGTGGACAAATACGCCGACCTGGCCA
>DASZPR010000107.1:0-1988 GCA_035550235.1 Verrucomicrobiia bacterium
TGAGTGTAGTGGTCTCCGAGAAGTTGCAGGGCCTCGATGTATTCGGGATCGCGCCGCACGAGCCCCTCCATGAATTGAATTTTTACATCCAGGTCTTTCGATTCCCGGCGTTTCATCTTCTTTCTCGCGCTAATCTTTTCCGGCATACAACGCTTGAATTGTTTCCAAGGCGAATTCCTAAGTCAAGAGTTCGCCGGAAAGTTTCGATGAATTTAGTTTTGCTAAATGAGCGAAAAAAATTGCGCGGACGAACCGCTCCGCTGATAATATCGTTCCTCCAAAAATTTTGCGATCCCCGCGGGAAAACTCCAAAACGCAGTCTCACAGGATCCGTATTTGAACTTCAATTCTGAATGGTTATGCGCCCACCGGTCCGTCTTCAGCCGTGAGCCTGTGCGGCGCGACGCACACCTTTAATACGACGTTTGTCGGATAGCGAAAGAAGCAGGGCGCTGCAATGATTTTGTTGTGGTTCCGAAGTATGTCCACGAGACATTCGCCGAGCCTTATCCGTCAGAACGGCGGCGAAAAGCTAAAGTCAACACCTATGCTCAACGAAATTCAGACACCTCGTTTCTCCACTCGCCGGCGCAGCGCGTTTACCCTGATTGAACTTCTGGTGGTGATTGCCATTATTGCGATCCTCGCGGCGATGCTCCTGCCGGCCCTGGCCAACGCCAAACAAAAGGCCATCCGGATTCAGTGTCTCAACAATCTGAAGCAGATTGGAATTGGCATGACGGTTTATGCGGGTGATAGCAATGACTTCGTTGTTCCCTTGCGCGCGGATGTCCCCAATACGCTGACTGACATCGGAGTGACGGGCGCCAAAAGCGTGGGCCTGAATGCCACGCAAACAAATTCCGTGATCTCAGTCTGGAATTGTCCCGGGCGGAAAAATGATATCTCTGGCGCCAGCCTTCCCGCTTACGAAGCCAGCGCCTCTCCACCGCAATGGGTGATTGGTTACACCTATTTTGGTGGGCTTACAAATTGGGAAACCGGCGCCACCACGGTGAAGGGACACAGCCCGATCCGGTTGGGATTGTCCAAAGCCACCTGGGTTCTGGCTGCCGATGCCTTGATCAAAATGAATGGCGGTAATACCTGGGCGGAAAACCAGGTATCACCCTCAGATCCGCGGTACTATATTTACGCGAATTGCCCGCCGCACAAAAAAGGCAAGAGCGCCGCCGGCGCCAATGAAGTGTTCATCGATGGCTCCGCTGCGTGGCGCGGCGTGAATCAATTTACTTTTTATCATTTCACGAGCTGGGCCGGTGCTTATGGGCAAACGTATGTTTATTGGTCGCAAGATCCCGTGGACTTCGACCAGCAATTGATTTCGTTGCTGCCAACTCTGCGAATGACTCCATAAACGCGGCGCAGTCCGAATCCGGGTGTGAAAGTTGACGCGGCGGGTGACTCCGCCGCGTCTTTGTTTTAAAAATCCCTTTGACTCCCGGCGCTCAACTCTCAACCTTCCGTGAATGAATTGTTTTGTCACTGGCGCCTCGGGGTTCATCGGCGCGAACCTTGTGCACGAACTCGTCGCGCGCGGGCATCGCGTGAAGGCGTTGCTGCGCTCGGAAAGTGATACGAGGGGTTTGACCGGCGCGGATTTCGAGCGCGTGGCGGGCGATGTAAGTGATCCCGAAAAGCTCAAGCAGGCAATGGCCGGCTGCGATTGGTGTTTTCACGTCGCGGCGAGTTACCACCTGTGGCTGAAAGATTATCGCCCGATGTACGCGGCGAATGTGGACGGCACGCGCAATGTCCTGCAGGCCGCGGGCCAGGCCGGTTGCTCGCGCATCGTTTACACGAGCACCGTGGGCTGCATCGGCTTGCCAATCACGTGGCGCGGGAATACGTGTGAGCCCACGGATGAAACCGCCACCGTTACCGAAGCAAAGCTCAAGGGCAACCATTACAAGATTTCCAAATTCCGCGCGGAAAAACTCGCGCTGCAATTGGCCAAGGGCGGATTG
>DASZPR010000108.1:0-4782 GCA_035550235.1 Verrucomicrobiia bacterium
TATTACGGCGAAGAAATCGCCGGGGTTGCGGGAACTTCGAAGCAAGCCTGCCTCGATGCGCTGAGAGCGATTCAAGTTGAAGTGACGGAGCTTCCCTACGTGGTCCGCGAGGAGGACGCGAAAGAAGACGACGCGCCGAGAGTCTGGGCAGAAGCCCCGAATCTCACCAAGCCTAACGCGAGAGAAAACGGCAACGTCGATAACGCGTTTGGTGAATGTGCCGCGGTGGTTGAGGGATTTTATACGACGCCCGTTCAAATCCATAACCCGCTGGAGACGCACGGCAATACGGTTTCGTGGACCGACGAAGGCGTCACCTGCTGGGCGTCCACGCAGGGTATCACGAGCGTTCACGACGGGTTGGCGGGCAATCTCAATGTGCCCGCAAGCCAGGTGCGGGTGATTTCTGAATTCATGGGAGGCGGCTTTGGCGCGAAATTCGGTCCAGGTGTGGAAGGCACCCTGGCCGCGATTCTTTCCAAATCGGCCAAGGCGCCCGTGCGCATTTTTTTGACGCGCTTCGACCAGGGGCTGGCGGTCGGCAATCGTCCGTCGAGTTTTCAAAAAATCAAACTCGGTGCGAAGGAAGACGGCACTTTGCACGCGTTTGAATTTGATAATTACGGCACCGCCGGTGTCGGCGGTGGTGGCGCCAGTGAAGGCGGTGGCTCGGGTGTGGGTTTGTGTGCGCCTTATATTTATCGAGTGCCCAATACGCGCGTCAAACAGGCCATCGTGAATATCAACGCCGGCTCCGGCCGGGCGTTTCGCGCACCCTCGTGCCCACCCTCTTCGTTCGGCATGGAATCCATCATGGACGAGCTGGCCGTGAAGATGAATTTGGATCCGCTTGAGTTCAGGATCAAAAACGACACCTCAACGCCGGGTTGGGAGATTCGCCAGAAAGAATACAAGCTGGGTGCGGAAAAATTTGGTTGGAAGGACAAATATAAAAAGCCCGGCAGCTCGCCAGGAATTGTGAAAACCGGGGTTGGTTGCGCCGGCTCGGCTTGGGGCGGCGGCGGTCGCGGCACTCGTGCGGAAGCGCAGATTCATCCGGACGGCAGCGTCGAGATTCGTTGCGGCACGCAGGATTTGGGCACGGGAACGAGGACTTATATCGCACTGATTGCGGCGGATGTTTTTGGTTTGAAGCCAGAACAAATTACCGTGCACATAGGCGACACGCGTTTTCCACCATCGGGCGGCAGCGGCGGCAGCAGCACGTCGCCATCAGTCTCGCCGGCGATTCTCGATACGTGCACGAAGGCGTTGAAAGCGCTGCAGGACCAAACCGGCGTGGCTGATGCGCGCGGCGAAAATTGGAAGACTGCGTGCAAAAAACTCGGCGTAAATCCGCTGGTGACCCAGGGCCAATGGCAGCAAGGTTTGTCGAGCACCAATACGGGCGGGGTGCAGTTCGCCGAGGTGGACGTGGACACTGAGACCGGGTTTGTCAAAGTGAAAAAGGTTTTGGTCGTGCAGGATGGCGGTTTGATTTTGAATCGCCTGACGTGCGAAAGCCAATTGAACGGCGGCGTCATCATGGGCATGGGTTACGCGCTTTACGAGGAACGCGTCATGGACCGCAATTCCGGTGTGATGCTGAATCCGAATTTCGAGACTTATAAATTGACCGGCCTCGCTGACGTGCCGGAAATTGAAATTATTTTCTTTGATATGCCCGAGCGTGGCGTCATCGGCATCGGCGAGCCCTCCACCATTCCTACCGCTGCAGCGATAGCCAACGCGGTCGCCAACGCGCTTGGCGTCCGCATCAACAGCCTGCCCATCACGCCGCAACGAGTTTTGGCGGCATTGGGCAAAGACAAACTTTCCGTCGCATGAAAGCATTCGAATACGCAACCGCACTTTCTCCCGCCTCGGCCCGTGAACTCGCCGGAACCGACGGCGCTTATCTCGCTGGCGGAAACGATCTCCTCGCATTGATGAAGGAGTATCTGGTCGATCCCAAGCGGCTGGTGAATATCAAGTCGCTGCCGGGCATGAACAAGATTCAGTCGGGCTCAAAGCAATGGACGATTGGCGCGCTGACGACCGTGGCGGAAATTGAGGATCACGCGGGCATCGCCAAAACATTTCCGGGATTGCAACAAGCCGCCGCTGAAGTGGGCTCGCGACAGATCCGCAATGTGGCGACGGTCGGCGGCAATCTCGCGCAGCATTCGCGCTGCTGGTATTTCCGCCATCGCGATGTGCTTTGTTTGAAAAAAGGCGGCGAGATGTGCTACGCCCGCCACGGCGAAAGCAAGTATCACAGCCTGTTCACCGGCAACACCTGCATCAGCCCCATCCCCTCGAATCTCTCGATTGCCTTTGGCGCGCTGGGCGCAACCGTGGTGGTATTGCGCGACGGGAAGGAAACGCCGATGAGCATTCCTGAGTTATATCAAAAAGCATGGGACGAACCGACGGCCCATAATTCTTTGCAGCAAGGTGATCTGATTGTGCGCGTGGAAGTGCCGGCGCAACCACGACGCAGCGCTTATATGCAGATGAGCGAAAAGGCTGTGTTTGATTGGGCGTTGGTCAGTTGCGCGGCGGCGGCGACAGTGGATGGAAAGAAATTGAGCGACGTGAAAATATTTCTCGGAGCAGTTTCCAACGTGCCTTACCAGGTGCAAGCCGCGAATGAGTTTCTTGAAGGAAAAACTGTGGACGACGCCACGGCAGCGAAGGCTGCCGATCTGCTCCTGGAAAAAGCGCACGTGCAGGCGCACAACGGATATAAAGTGCCAATCGTCCGGGCACTGGTGCGCCGAACCCTGGCCCAACTCACCGCGTAATATTGAGACGAGGAAAACGCCATGAACCCAAATTTCTGCAAACATCTTCGGACCAAAAAAATGTATATTCCCGCGCAACAGGACGAGGTGTTTCGCGCATCGGGTGATGAATTGGGGAACATTGGCCACTGCTGGTGCAATCGAACCATGGCCGAAGTGGGCCCGGACGACCGGCAGGTGGGCGCGCAACTCTGCGGGCCGCAGCGGTCATGTTTTGAAGAGTAGTCTTCCTTCCAATACGGAATCGAGCTTCGCTCGCCACCGCTCTCAAAAATTCTCCGCAAGAAGTGGCGTTTGATTGCCAAAATAGGGTTAGTCGCGCATGGGCGCCTGCGCGAAACTTTTGCCGTGAACATCAATACGGCATCGGCTGGACTGGCGCAGGAACCAAACTGTGACGTTTGCCCTTTGAGCCGCGTGAAGACGGGAGTCGCGGTGCGTATCAAGCAGCTCTGCGCGGCACCAGAGGTACAAAATCGCCTGAGGGAAATCGGCCTTGGCGAAGACCAGGTTATTCGGCTCATCACCAGCCAAAATAATTTCATCTGTCTCGTCTGTAACGCGCGGCTCGCCATCAGCGAACAATTGGCAAAGTTGATTCTCGTCGAGCCCGTGCCTGCGTATCAGCCCGTCAGAGTATCCCCTCTGCCCCATTAAGCTTTGATTGAGCAATCCGTTCGAGCGTTGCTCCAATAAACATTCGCCTGCTCAAACCTTCACGCTGTCATCGCTGTTTGCTTTTCTTCGCTTCGTGCTCCGCCGCCTTGTTGAAAGCGGCTGATCATTCCCACCAACGTATCAATCCAAAGCGGGTGTTCGTTGAGGCAGGGAATCTGGTCGAATTCCTGGCCACCCGCTTGCATAAAGGATTCGCGGCCACGAATGCCGATTTCCTCGATCGTCTCGAGGCAATCCGAAACAAAGGCCGGACAGATGACGAGTAGTTTTTTGACGCCTTGTTTGGCGAGGCGTTCCAGCTCGAAATCGGTGTAGGGTTTCAGCCAGGGATCTTTACCGAGGCGGGACTGAAATGAAACGGAATACTTCTCTCGCGGAATGCCCGCTTTATCGGCGAAGGCCTTGGTGGTTTGATAACATTGGGCGCGATAGCAGGTCGCGTGAGCGGGGCTCGAAACTTCGCAACAGTTTTCTTTCGTCAGGCAATGCGTGCCAGTCGGGTCAGACTTTTTTATCTGTCTCTCAGGCAATCCATGATAACTGAAAAGGAGGTAGTCGTAATTCTTTTTCAAGTGTTCTTCCGCGCTCGCAACCATGGCCGAAATGTAATCCGGGTCCTTGTAGAACGGCGGCTGCACGGTGATGCGCATGGCCGGGGAGATTTTTGCCGCGAGTTCTTTGACACATTCCACCGCGGTTTCAAAACTGGACATCGCGTAATGCGGAAAGAGCGGAATCAGCAATAAGTCGTCGACCCCCTGCCCTGCCAATTTGCGCAACGCACCGTCAATAGATGGGTTCTGGTAGCGCATGGCGAGATCGATCGGCACCGTAACGCGCGGCTGCACTTTCTTGAGGACGTTCTTGCTGATGACCACGAGCGGCGAACCATCTTTCATCCAGACTTTCTGATAGGCGTGCGCGGATTCCTTGGGGCGGTTGATCAGAATCATGCCCACAACAAACCGCCGAATCGGCCAGGCGACGTCAATGACGCGACTGTCCATGAGGAATTCGTTGAGATAACGACGCACGTCCGGCACGGACGGTGAATCAGGTGAACCGAGATTAACCAGTAAGACGCCTTTGCTCATTTTGAAATGGGTTCGAGGTTGGGTGCGCCCGCGCGCACAAAATTTTTAACGCGTTCAACAACATTACAGCCGGAGACAATTGAGTCGCTCAGGGAAACGCCATCGCGGTAGTGACCCGCGAGAAATAGTCCAGCGGCTTTGCCCTCGGCCTCGGCCATCAACGCGCGATAACGGCCGTAGCCGACGTTGTACTGAGGAATCGC
>DASZPR010000109.1:0-2577 GCA_035550235.1 Verrucomicrobiia bacterium
GTTGTTTTATTTCGTTCCGGCCGCCGTCACAAAGGAATGGATGATGTAATCCATCATCTCGATATACGTGCTGGTGTTGGCGACGCCGCCGGGCATGATGGGCAACTTGATCAAGGTCGCCCCGGTCTGCTGCGCGATAAGGCTCGGCACTTTTTCCGGGAATTGCGGCTCCCGCACCACGATGGTGACGTGTTCTGCTTTCATCGAGGAAACGAGTTCCGTGATATGCCGCGGCGTCGGGTCGACACCGGGCTTGAGTTCAATGGTCCCGAAATACACCAGGCCGAAGCGACTGGCGAAATACGGCCAATGCTCATGATACGAAACGAATTTGATGCCTTTAAGCGGCTTCATCGCTTCCTCCCATTCGGCGATTTTCGCGTCGAGCTTCGCCAGGTAGGCATCGCGATTGCGCGTGAAGTCGTCGCGATACTGCGGTGCGATGGCCACCAGGCCGTCATAGATATTCTGGACTGCTGTTTTGGCGAGAACCGGGTCCAGCATGTAATGCGGATTGCCGTAGGGATGCACGTCGCCCTCGGAGTGGTCCGTGGATTTCGGCACTTCCAATGGCACCACGCCTTTGGAGCAATCCACATAACCGGTTTTCCCGTATTGGATGCGCGGGTTTTTGGAAGCCTCCAGCAACGCCGGCAAAAAAGCGTGCTCGCAGCCGAACCCGACCAACACCAGCAGGTCGGCTTGATTCAATCTCGGCACAAAACTCGGCTTCATGGGAACGCCGTGCGTGTCTTCAACGCCGGTTGCCAGGCTGAAAACATCCACGTGCTCACCGCCAATATTTCGCGTCAGGTCAGCCAGATCGGTCAACGTCGTGACCACTCGGACTTTTCCCGCCGCGTGCGCAGCGGTGGCTGCAAACATCACAACCCCTATCGCGATGAGGAACAAAAAACGGAACATTCTATTTTTCATTTCTAAATCTCCTTCCAATTAACGTGATTGCCATCCGTGGGAATGGGCGCCAATGATCCAGGCCCATTGTAAATAAATGGCGTCATCCGATTTCAGGCCGGATACGGCGTTGTGATCGGTGTGGGTATATTGCAAGCGCAACTGGTTCCAATGACTGAGTGCCCACGTCAGGTAAGGCGAATACGCAAACGCCACGTCGTCGTGATTTTCCGCGTTCTGGACGTAATCAAAAAGGAACCCTCCGCTCCACTGGCGATGCCATTTGTAGGTCACGTAGGAATACAAGCCCAGCGATCCATCGAAGCGCCGAAATTCGTCGCCGCTCAATCCGGGCGCCGGATTTTCGGGATCCAAACTCCCATCGGGATCGTGCAGAAAACGGCTGTGGCTGTATAAGACTTCCGTGCCCCAATCGACCCGCTGAAACTGATTGTTCCGCAGCGGAACATAACTGAGGCGCATGTCGAAACCGGCGACCTGACGTTCTTTTTCCACCAGCGCGCTGCCGTTTGGCTGGACCAGGACGCCGCCGCGATCGTGCGTGTGCGGATTGATCAACCCCGAGATGCCCGTTTCCAATTCGATGTTGGGTGTCACGTCGAAATAAGTCGACGCGCGGCCAAAAAAGTTAAAACCACCCAACGACCGATAGGCTCCCGGATTGTTCAACGGGCTGTCCCCGCCGAATCCGTCGCCGAACCCGGCCGTCAGGCTGAAGTAATGCGACACTGGGGGGAGCCAATTGAGCTGCGCGCCGTCCGTCCGGGATTCCCCGCCGATATACTGGTCCAGCACGAGCGGGCGATTCACGAACGGCAGCTCATGGTCGTGAATGTAGGATAATTTTCCAAATTCGCCAAAGAAGCGTCCGGCCTTCAATTGCAGGTTCCACGGCAGCGAGGTTGTCTGCAATGCGGCCTCTTCCACGCCCAGGTTGGCTTCGCCCGATTGCGCGTCGGCTGAGGCGTTCAACACGGCATAGGCGGTCGCAAACGGATCCACCGAAGCGGACACGTTCAATTCGACCGAGCGTTGATTAACGTCAAAGCCGCCAGGACGATCGCTTCCCGTTTGATCCGCACCCCGGCTGCGATATGAGAAAATGCTCTCCCCTACCAGGCCGATGGCGGGGTTGAATTCGTTGGGGAGCACCTTGGTTTGCGCCTCCACGACCGAATCCACTTTCTCATTCAGTTCCTTTATCTGGTCGGGAGTGACTTGCTCCCTGGGAGCAGTTGCAGTGACCGGTGGCGCGGACGTCACCGCCGCCTGCGCTTGTTTCTCCTGAAGCAATTGATCCACCTTTTCCGACAGGGACTTGATCACCTGACGATCTTCATCGCGCTGTTTTTGAAAGTTCTCCTGCATCTCCAACATTTGCCGTCTTAACTGTTCGACTTCATTTGTTTCCTGCGCTGGAACCATGGGCACGACAAACCCAAGGCACAGCAATACCAAAAATTTTTTCATAATTTTTCCGCTAAAGATTTTTAACACTCCACTGGCCGGGCGCAGACACACTGCGTCGGACCGTTACAATACGAAAGTGGTGGGAGGATTAGCGACGAGGAGGAGCACGGCTGGCGGAGAAGCGGTATTCGAACGAGGGAAATTCCGGCAACTGCAGGGGCGGCAGGAGGA
>DASZPR010000110.1:0-2451 GCA_035550235.1 Verrucomicrobiia bacterium
GAGGTGAACATGAACAATCGCCGGACGCTGCTGACGGAGCTGGGCGTGTTTGAGACGTTCAACCCGACGTTGCCGGCGGCTTACCAGGCGTCGCAGTTTGTGTTGTTGGCGAACATCGCGCCGGCGTTGCAGCATCATGTGTTGAACCAGATAAGCCGGCCGAAATTTGTAGTGGCGGACACGATGGATTTGTGGCTGAACATCGCCCTGCCCGATTTGTTGAAGTTGCTGAAGCGGCTCGATGGCTTTGTGTTGAATGACAGCGAGGCGCATCAGTTGACGAAGGAGGACAATGTTTTCGCGGCGATGAAAAAGATTCACAAGCTGGGGCCGAAATATGTGATCATCAAAAAAGGGTCGCATGGCTCGATCCTGTCCGGGCCGCAAGGGTTTTTCATTTGCCCGGCGTATCCGCTGCACAGCGTAGTGGACCCGACGGGCGCAGGTGATTCGTTCGTGGGCGGGATGATGGGCTATCTCGCAACGGCGCGAGGCTCGATTGATAACAATATTCGGCGCGGGATGATTTATGGGAGCGTGACGGCGTCGTTCTGTTGCGAAGGGTTTGGGTTGAACAGAACAACTAAAGTGAAGCGGTCGCAGATTGACGGGCGCGTGAGGGAGCTGGAGAAATTGACGAAGTTTTAGAGGGGAGCGTTGCGAGCGCGTATTTATTTAATTGGATCTACGCTCGCCCTCACCCCGGCACTGTTACGGAACCGAAGCGCGGTAGAAACGGCTGCCGCCGGGCGCGGGAACGGGGTCGGTGATGGTCACGATGCCGTTGGAGTCGCCGGTGGCGGAGTTCAACAATTGCCAGTTCGGCGGGGTAAGCGTGTCGGTGTATTCCACGTGACAGGCGGCCGTAGGAGCGACTCTAAAGGACACAGTCATTACCCCCGCTGTTGATTGGCTGAGTCTCAAAGAAGATATCGCGGGAGCGGTATAAAACAGGAAGTTGGAGGGCTGGCTTTCATTCTGATACGCGTCGTAGGCGACCACGTAGAAGGAATAGTTGGTCGAGGCGATCAAATTTTTTAAAACGACGGACGTGGCCATTCCTGCGTTCAAACGATTCGTCAGCGGCGTTCCGGTTGCGCCATAATAAAGAGCGTAACCGGTGACGGTGGCGTCGGAACTCGATTGCCATTCAAGGTTGAGGGAGCATGCGGAGCCGGCAAATGTTTGTGGCGCGAAACCGATTGAGCCCATTAATACTGCGACAACGACTAACCATATCTTCATACGATAACCCGGCTGCAAATCCGAACCGGCGTTCATCGCACGAGCGGCATTCAGCAAGCCGCTTATGACCTAAGCAACGGGGATACCCCGGGAGGCCGTTTGATGCCAGAAGCCAAAAAATGTTCCCACAAAAGCAAGGAATGGTGAGGCGCGATGGGGAAAGATGCCAGGCGGGAAAAGGACGCAGCGCGATGTCGCGTTTAAGGGTCGATAAGTCTCTTGAAAGCGACTTGGAGTGTCCCGAAAGGGGTGGGACAAAAGAAATTAGGAGACAGCTCGCGAAGAGCCATCAGAAAAGTTAAATCTGAAATTCAGCGGCGCTTTTGGTGCGCGATTTTTTGCTCATCACGTTCACGTTAGCGTCTTTTTGAACCACCAGGGAATGAGGGCCAACGCTGTGGCTGAGCGTGACGTTCGCGCCGATGGTGCTGTGATCGCCGACGACGGTATCGCCGCCGACGATGGTGGCGCCAGCATAGATGGTGACGTGATCTCCGATGGTCGGATGGCGTTTTTGGCCGCGCAACAACTGCCCGGCAGCGAGTGATTTCGCGACGAGACCCACGCCTTGATACATTTTGACGTGGTCGCCGATGATGCAGGTTTCGCCGACGACGGTGCCGGTGCAATGATCGACGAAAAAGTATTGGCCGATTTGCGCGCCGGGATGCAGGTCCATGCCGGTACGGCCGTGGGCCCATTCGGTCATGATGCGCGGGATGAGCGAAATGCCATCGAGATACAATTCATGCGCGAGGCGTTGCACGGCGATAGCCTCAATAAAAGGATAGGCGACGATGACTTCCTCTTTGCTGAGCGCCGCGGGATCGCCATTATAGGCGGCCTCGGTATCCGTGCAGAGCACATCGCGGATTTCAGGAAGTTTCCCGAGAAATTGAAGGGTTCGCGAATGCGCGAGATTGCGCAGTTCCTTTTTCGGTATTCCTTCCGGGGGATTGTATTCGAGGCTCTTGTAAATTTCGTCCTCCAGGCTGGCGAGGACGGTTTCGAGCAGCGTGGCGGTCTCGGCTTTGATTTCGGAGGAGTGCGTCAGTTTTTCGTCAAAGAAACCGGGAAAAAGCAGGCGCAACAGATTGACGGTGATGTTCGCAATGGCGCGTTTGGAGGGAAGATTTTTTCCATCAAGGTGATTGATGCCGCCCGTGGTGGTATAGGAGGCGATGAGTTGGTCCGTTAGTTCAGTGA
>DASZPR010000111.1:0-3100 GCA_035550235.1 Verrucomicrobiia bacterium
AAACCTTTGACGATGGCCAGCCCCAGGCCCAAGCCACCGGTTTTGGTGGTGCCGCCTCGTTGAAACGGGTCAAAAATCCGCTCCAACTGATCCGCCGGAATTCCGGGACCTTCATCGGCAACCGTCAACGCAAAAAAATCACCTTCCAGTTGCCCGATGATTTCGATGGGCGTTCCGGGAGTCGTGTAAGTCACTGCATTGACGACGAGATTGGCGAGCGCTTGTTCGGTCAGGATGAAATCGGCCTTCACCAGCGACAGATTTTTCGGCAGAAAAATGCGAATGCGATGGCTGTAAATCTGATCCTTGATGCCGTTCAGCGTCACGCGAACCAGGTCCGAGATATCGCACCAATCCAATTTGGGACGCACCTGGCCGGATTGAATGCGGGCCGCGCTGAGCAGGCTCTGGACGACTCGATTTAGCCGCGCGCTGGCGGATTCAATTTCCGCCACTAGACTTTCCTGTTCCTTATTGAGCGAGCCGGTGGAGGGCAAGGTATGCGCGGCGCTTTTAATGGCGGCAATGGGTGTGCGAAGTTCGTGGGAGACCGACCTGAGCAGCGTGCGCCCCAACTTTTCCGACTCCGCCAGCAGCTTCGCTTGTAATTCGGCGTCGCGATGCGCCCGCAAGCGCGTGGTCAGTTGCCCGACGGTCAAAGTGACGACAAAATAAGTCAGCAACATCATATTGTCGTAACTATCCGAGATGTTGAAGGCGAACGCGGGCGGAGCGAAAAAGAAATTCCAACCGGCTGCGGTCAATAAAGTGCCAAATAACGTGGCCCCGCGATTGATGAACAACGCAAGCAGCACCACGCTAAGCAGATAAATCAACGCGATTGCCTGATAACCCAGCCACCGTTGCATCCAAAAACTGAGCCCCGTCACCACCCCAAACACCCCGAAGGCAAGAACGTATTGGCGCCAGACGGGCAGTAGTGAAATTGAAAAGGAATCCAGAGCCTTGAGCATTTGCGCGGCGAATTTCAATTTGGCGAAAGCAGGCTTCACGAATCTCCATGGGCTGAAAACGTCGCGGATGTTCAAAGACGAGACCATTGCCCCTGACATGATAGCGAAAACTGCACCAATTGAATCAAAAAGAAGATATCATTGAAAATCTGAGAATTAAGGGATTTTTAGCGCCAAATGAGTATATTTTTATGTTCAATTAATGTCTTTCTGAACAAAAGAGCGCAGGATTGATGTCGGTTTTCAGCCACGTAAACGAAGAACTGGAAGCCCTCAATGCGTCGCGAGTCGTCTTGGCAGCCGGATTTTGACGGGGGTAAAGATGGCGACCCTATCGGGAATCGAACCCGAGCTACCTCCGTGAAAGGGAGGTGTCCTAACCGCTAGACCATAGGGTCACTCGAAAGTGAGCGCAGAATATAATCGCCAAAATTCTGATGTCACGAAGTTTTTCGAATAATCTCATCAATCCCGCTTGAGTTTTAGGCCTTCGACGCCACTATGTTGGCGTTTCATGTTGTACCAAGTGCTTTCCACTGTTCGGCGCGGGCGCAGATTTTTTCTTTGGTTTCTTTTCGCTTTTATTTGCGGGCAGGCATTGGCACAGACCGACGTCCGCATCATGTCCGCCAATCTCAACGGCGACTCCCAAACGTATGAGCCGTTTGCGCTTCGCATTTTTCAGGGTCTAAAACCTGACGTTGTCGCCATTCAGGAGTTCAATTACAGCAACAACACGCCGGCGGATTTCCGGTCGATGGTGGATACCGCCTTCGGCACGAATTTTGTTTATTTCCGCGAATCCAACAGCGGTTACAGCATTCCGAACGGAATCATCAGCCGTTATCCGATCGTGAACGCTGGTTCATGGGCTGATGCGGAGCAATCCCAACCCAATCGCGGGTTCGCGTGGGCCGAGATTGATTTGCCGGGAACGAACGAGCTTTACATCGTGAGCGTGCACCTGCTGACCTCGTCCGCGACGGCTCGCGGCAATGAGGCGGCTGCGCTTAAAAGTTTGATTCAGGCAAATTTTCCCGCCGGCGCGTGGATTGTGGTCGCGGGTGATTTCAACACGGACAGCCGCACCGAATCTGCGATGGACACTTTTGATTCGTTTTTAAGCGACTATCCAATTCCCGTGGATAACAACGGCAATTCCTTCACCAGTCAGAATCGAAATCATCCGCATGATTACGTGTTGCCGAGTTTTTCGTTCACGAACATCGAGACTGCGTCCGTCTTTCCCTCGCACTCATTTCCCAATGGGCTGGTGTTTGATTCCGGGGTCTACACGCCGTTGAGCGACGTTTCTCCGGTGCTTGTCGGCGATTCAGCAAACGCCCAGCACATGGCGGTCATCAAGGATTTCCTGGTGAGCGGAACGGATTCCTCCACCAACCCGCCATCGATTGGTTCGCAACCATTCAACCGCACGGTGCCCGTGGGCAGTAATGTTCTTTTTTCCGTCTCGGCCTCAGGCGCGAGTCCGCTGAGTTATCAATGGTATTTTAATACCAACACACTTATCTCCGGAGCAGTCAGCAGTACGATCACGGTGACTAACGCGCAATTGACCAACGCCGGGACTTATTCGGTCATCGTCACCAATAACTTTGGAAGCGTCACGAGTTCGTTTGCGACTTTGATGGTCACAAACGCCGCGCCGAGCATCACCGCACAGCCGCAAAATCAGAGCGTTACCGTTGGCAACACGGCTACGTTTTCCATCGCCGCGAGCGGAACTTCGCCACTTGGCTATCAATGGTATTTTAATACGAACACACTCATCGCTGGTGCGCTGACAAACTCGCTTACGATCACCAATGCCCAACTGACCAATGCGGGGGCGTATTTGGTCGTCATCACGAATTCCGTGGGAAGCACCACCAGCAGCGTGGCCACATTGACGGTCTCGGTTGCATCGTCGGGCGCGACCAATATCGTCATCAGCCAGATCTACGGCGGCGGGGGCAACGCCAATGCGACTTATAAAAATGATTTTGTGGAATTATTCAATCCGACCGCCAACGCCATCATTGTGAACGGCTGGTCGGTTCAATACGCCAGCGCTTCAGGCAGTGCCTGGTCGGGCGCAAATCTCAGCGGCACTATTGAGCCGTACC
>DASZPR010000112.1:0-6367 GCA_035550235.1 Verrucomicrobiia bacterium
GTACGCACCGGTGCCAGTCAACTGCCGATTGCCAACGTGCGCGTCAAAATAAACGAAATTGCGGCTCTTGATGTGCACCGGGGCGAGGGCGATGTCGTATTTGCTGGTGTCGTTAACCGCCACGGCATCGTAGTCGCCTACTTCCCAAAAGTCGGACAGCGGGATGCCGGCCTTTTGGATTTGCGTCAATCGCAAGGGCTCATAGACGTGTTCCTTGCCGAACGGCAGCCAGCCGGGGTTGTTGGGGAAAGCGTTTTTCAGCATCACCATGTAAGGCGTCGATCCGCCCGCTTGTTGCACCGAGTAGGAACCAACTCCCCCCTTGGTATAATCATCGAGGTAATTATCCGAGGTTGGATCCACCAGGCTCTTGCCGCTGGCACCGTCCGACAAATTGGCCGCCGAATTCTTATACGCAGCACAGGTAAACGCCTTGACCACCGAGTAGGTTGCCGCCGGAATCGTGGCGGGATCCTTCTCGCCGAGGTAGACGGCGATGTAATAAGCCAGCCACTTCTTCGTATTTGAATTGGAACCGTAACAGGGCAATTGTCCCTGGGTGAGGCCATAATCCACATTACCGGAAGCGCTTCTGGCATTTCCGCCCGGCGGCAGCCAGTCGTTGAAATCATTGTAATACATCTGCAGGCCGGTGCCGACTTGCTTGAGGTTCGAAACGCAGTTGACCTGCTGGGCACGACGTTTGGCCTTGGCCAGCGCCGGCAGCAGCATCGCGGCGAGAATCGCGATGATCGCAATGACCACCAGCAATTCGATGAGCGTGAACCCAGCGCGATTGCTTGTTTGTTGGGGGGATGTAGACCGAGTTTCCATGATATGGGGCTGCGGGTAACAGAGGATACAGCTTATTTTATTTGTTTTTTCGAAATTGGAGCGCGTGGTTGAACCCAGCCGTGGTGTTCGCGGTATTTGCCTTTGTTTTCGATTCTTTTGATACATATATCGTTAAAGAAAACCGTGTCCGGCCGAATTTTCGAGTCAGTTAGTTAGCTTATATCAGATATGAGCCGCCCGTAAACATTGAGTTCTGTAGAAATTCTTTATAAATCTGTTAGAAATATTCAGTTACAACATTACGAAAGCGGGTCTACCATCGTGCTATTTTGCCATTAAAACGGGGGGGAGGGTATTGCTCGGAAGTAATGAAAGTTCTATGACTTAAGTTATAGAACCCATCGGGGAAATATTCGGATTTATTAGGAAATTTGTGGGTTGTCAGTGCGCGGCTCCCGGCTGATGACGCCCGCCGCCAGCAACCCGATCGTCGCGCACGCGATCCAGTAAATCGTGGGCGCGGACTCAAATAGCTTCATTCCACTCACCGGACCGGTAATGAGCGCCGTTGCCCAGGTCAGCCCCGACACACCCATGTACCGCCCGCGCATTTCCGGCGGCGCGAGATTCGCAAGATAAGCAGCCGCGGTCGGCATCATGATCATTTCGCCGATCGTAAAAATAATCATGCAAAGCACCAGCGTCGTAATCGAATGCGCGAAGGCGTTGAGCGCGAATCCGGCGGCGCAAAGCACGTGGCCAGTGGCCATGACTCGTCGCGCTGGAAATCTTCGCGTCAGCCGCGTGAGCGGTAATTCGCAGAACACAATCAGCGCGCCGTTCATTGAGACTACCATCCCGTAAACGGCCGGCGAAAATCCCAGGTGCGTGATGTGCAGCCCGTAGGTTGAACCCAATTGAAAGAACAACAGCCCAATCGCGAAGTTCGCGAACAGCAATTGATGCAGCTTGCGATCCCGGCGCAACACTCGCAACGCCTCGCTCCAACTGGCATTGCCCGTCACGCCGCGTGATCCCCGTGGTAACGCAAGTAATGCCACCAGTCCGAACAACACCGACGTTGCCGCATCGCCCGCGAACAGCCAGAAATAGCCGTAAGCCGCCAGCAATCCCGCCGTCGCCGGCCCGAACGCAAATCCTGCATTAAACGACACGCGCAACGCCGCAAACGCCGTCACTCGCTGCCCGGCCGCCGGCACAATATCCGCCAGCAGCGCCTGGCTGGCCGGGCGGTAAAACTCATTCGTCAACCCAGTCAGCGCGGTTAGCGCAATGATCATGGCGAGACCGTGCGCTTGCGATAGGAGCATCATCGCCGCCGCGCCCGAGAACATGGAAAACAAGATTGTTTTACGCCGCCCCAACTTGTCCGCCAGATGCCCGCCCAGCAGCGATGCGCCCAAATTCCCAAGCCCATACGCGCTCACCGCCAGACCAGCCTGACCGATCGTGTAACCCTGGCCGGTCAGGTATAAGGTGAGAAATGGCACCACAAAGCCGCCGAACTTGTTCAGGAACGTGCCAAAGAACAGCACCCACGCCGCGCGCGGCAAAGCCCGCACGCTCGCGAGCAATGTCTCGCGTTCGATGGGTGCTTTCTGGATTGGCGTTTGAGTGTTCACAAAACGAAAAACCCTGCTGACCTTTCGGCGAGCAGGGTTGAAAAATCTTTTTTAGCTGAACTAGATTGATCCCTCCTGCGCGCCGCGCACGGCCATCGGTTTATAGGAATTTTTCCCAATGCGCGATACAACAACTCGACCCCAAGTGGGGCGCAGATAATAAGTTGTCGTGATTAGATTCATTAACCGTGTTGACAATGCAGTATCTGGACCCCGGCCGTCAAGCCAAACGTGAAACGTGAAACGTGAAAAGACCCATTCACGTCTCACGTTTCACGCTTCCGCATCCCCTTTCACAATTGACGTAACCTTTCCCTCCCTCTATCAGTCTGGCATCCCAATCCTATGAAATCGATTCTCGCGTCCACTTTGTTTGCGTTGACCATTGCTGCCGCCCAAGCGGATTCCTCGGTCAAACTCACCGATGTTCATCTTTGTTGCGAAAGTTGCGTTAAAGGCGTGAATAAGGCCGTGGCCAAAGTCTCCGGCGTGACCGCCCAGTCCGATATGGACGATAAGACGGTCAGCCTGACCGGCCCCGACACCGCCGCAGTGCAAAAGGCCGTCGATGCCCTCGTGGCCGCCGGTTACTACGGCAAAAGCAGCGATGCCGCCATCAAGGTGAGCAACGAAACCGGTGCGAAAGACGAAAAAGTGAAATCGCTCAAAGTCGAAAACGTTCATCTTTGCTGCGGTTCCTGCGTCAAAGCCGTGAATAAGGCCCTCGGCAGCGTTTCCGGCGTGACCGGCAACGACGCAAAAAAGGGCGATACTTCCTTCACCATCAATGGCGATTTCAATGAGAAGGACGCCATGGACGCCTTGCAAAAAGCCGGCCTTACCGGCCACGTGGCGAAGTAATCTTTCGTTGGCAGGGATGTCGCGCCTGCGACGTCCCCGCCCGCGTAATAGCGGGGAATATATACCCCGGTGTGAATGCGATTTCTTTTCGGCGTCCCGCCGAAACACCTGATTACACACCTGCAAGATGATTTTCCCAGGCTCCTTCTCGAGTTGACTCGGGGAAAAAACCAACGACGTTGTTTCGCATGACAGTCTCCATCAAAAAACGTCTGGAAGAGGTGCGGCACGCGTTGCTCGACCTGCACAAGACGCTGGTCGATTCCGAGCGCGTCACTTACGAGAAAACCGTGGGCACCATCGCCTCGCCCAATCACTTTCTCCAATTGCTCACGACGGATCCCTGGTTCGCCTGGCTGCACCCGCTCTCGCAACTCATCGTCTCCATAGATGAAGCCCTGGACGCGAAGGAACCGCTCACGGAAGCCGCGGTGGACGCCGCCGTCAAGGAAGCGAATATCCTGTTATCCCCCTCGGAAATCGGCGATGGCTTCTCGCACCATTATTTCGACGCGTTGCAACGCGACCCCGATGTCGTCATTGCCCACGCCGAGGTCATGAAGTTGCTGGCCAAGCCGAAGTGAACAGGAGCGCCGGCTTGCCGTCGGCTTTGGGCGATGATCCGGTAATTCAGCAATATTTACAAAGTAGTCCGCAATAGAGGGTAAGCTTTTTCCTGCTACCGTGACACACTGGGCACATGGCAACTGTCCGACCAATCTTGCAGGATGAAGGTCAAGGCGAATGGCCTTCTTCATCAAATAGTGAGACCAACACCACGTCGACCGGGCAGGGCAGCGGTTTTTCCCGAGTCATCGCTCCCTCCTGGCGCGCGTTGCGCGAACTCTTCGCCCCACCGATGGGTTACGAGGATGAGACCGGGTTTCATTACGGCGATCCGCCGAAGCCCGCCTAAGCCTGGGAGCGCGGGCGTCTCGCGGGCCCGGCACTGCGATCTGCTTCAACAATCTCATTGCAGAAGGTCATTCGATTGCTACGATGCCTCGCATGAGGTCCAGACTATTTCTTTCCTTCTCTGTTGCGCTGTTATTCACCTCCATCCTTTTTGCGCAGACCGAAAATCCGCCCGGTCCTTCGCCGGAAGACACCGCCTTCCGCGCCCTCATCGAATTGATGCCCAGGACCAAGCAAGGCGGCAATAAACCATCCGAAGACGATTATAAAATCCGCCGCGAAGCCGGCCGGGAAATCGTCGCCAAGGCCAAACAGTTTCTGAAAGATTATCCGGCGTCAAAAAAAGATGAGGATGTTCAAGGTCTCTTGGATGTCTGCCTTATGGAAACCGCCGTCGCGGGCGATGACGGTGCGCTGGCGCAATTGGAAACGCGCGCGACAGAAATCATGAAGGACCCCAAGGCCTCTGATGATTTGAAACTTCAGGCGTTTTCCGTGAATCACATGGCGCAATGGGCCCGGAAAAATGGAAAGCGCGATCTCGACCCCAGTTCCGCCGACTCCCAGAAAGCTTACGTGGAAGCGTTCTTCGCCGCCGCGGATGTCCTGTCCAACCGGGACGAGATTTTCAAAATGTTGCTGCTCCAGGCGAAATCAGGTCCCGAGCTCTCGGACGAAGAAAAACGAGGCATCGCCCAGCGCGTCCTCGACAATACAAACGCATCCACAGCCATCAAGACTGCCGCAAAGGAAATTCTTTCCGGCGAAAAATCGTATGCTGTCGGCAAGCCGCTGGAACTCGGCTTCACTGCTCTCGACGGCACGAAAATCAATCTGGCGGACATGAAAGGCAAAGTTGTCTTAATCGATTTTTGGGCCACGTGGTGCGGCCCGTGCGTCGGTGAAATGCCAAACGTGAAAGCTGCCTATGACAAATACCATTCTCAGGGCTTTGAAATTCTCGGCATCAGTCTGGACACTGATAAGGACGCCCTCCAAAAATTCCTGAAAAAGAACGACATCACCTGGCCGCAATACTTCGATGGCAAACAATGGAACAATGATCTCAGCTTCCGTTTCGGCATCAACGGCGTGCCCACCGAATGGCTCGTCGATAAAAAAGGCATCCTGCGCGAAGTCAATGCTCGGGGCGAGATGCTTGGAATTAGAGTCGACGAGTTGTTGCGGGAGGAATAAAGAACAACGCGGGGACGCAAAGATCGCAGAGTCCGCAGAGGAAATATCCGGCAATACAAACACGGAACTGTGTAAAAAGAGACTTTCTCTGCCCTCCTCCGCGCCCTTTGCGCCTCTGCGTTTGTTTGAGATCCTCAGGATTTGTTCAAAGGATTTTAAAGCGAACATCCGCGTCGGTCACTGCGTCGCCTTCACCGCACGATAATACCGCCGCGGAAAAACTCCCGTGTCCCCGATCTGCATCAGCCCATTCGTCGGCGCGGTGTTTGTGCAGATTGGTTCCCAATCAAACAGATTCGTCGAGGCCTGGATGATATACGTGCCCAGTGGCGCGCCAGCGAGCCTGAAGGAAACTCCGGCTCCGGATGAACTCAACGAACTCAAGAGTGGCTGGGCGTTCGTGCTCACCATTACCGAGTTCGTGGCGAACGCCCGCCGTCCATCCGGCCATTGCACTTCCGCTTCCACCCACGCAGGGCCTTCCTGCATTGCGGGTGTAAATGTGTGAGTCAGGCCGCCAAACGCCGGGTCCTGCCCCAGCCCTTCCCACACAATTTTCGCGCCCGTCAAATTTGTGTCCGCCACCTGCAACTGGATTGTCAGCGGTTGCCCCGGCAATTTCAGTGAAGCGGGCGCAACAATCGTCGCGTTGGTGAATCGCCAATGTTGTGTCGCCAGTGAAGTCTGCGCCGCCAGCCACGCCGTTACTGCAAAGCTGCGCGCGGTGTCCGTCGTGGATGCCTCCGTGGTCACATTGAAAAAATCGGCCCAGCGATCGTAAATCGGGTAAGGCGCCGTCTGCGCGCCGTCGCTCGGGAAATTGAGCGGCGAGAGATCCCAGCCGTACGTCCACGTCCAAACAAAACCCTCCTGCATGTTGCTGATGGGCACGCCGGATTTTGGCAGCGCGTGCCGGTCGTTTTCCGAATATTGATCCACCACCTCGCGCTGGCGTT
>DASZPR010000113.1:0-10472 GCA_035550235.1 Verrucomicrobiia bacterium
TTCCGGATTTGGGCCGGGGATAACAACAATAAATACCCGACGTCACTCGTCGTGATGAGCAATGAGCTGAGTACCACAAAAATTCTTGTTTGCCCGAGCGACAAGGCGCGGCAGCCCTTTGCTTCGCTGGGATTTGGACAGTTTCAGGATAGCATGAGCAGCTACCAACTGACGGTCCAACCGGATGATGAAAACTTTCCTGAATGCATCATCGCAAAATGTCCGATTCATGGCAATTATCTGCTTGCCGATGGGAGCGTGCAGCAGACAAACCCGGCGAAACCGCAATATCACGAGGTGCAAAAAGATGGACGCTGGTACTTGGAGCGAATTAACCCCTGATTTTGTCAAATGAAAACGATGATTTTCAGTTTGATTGCGATCGTGGAATTACTGCTGGTGGGTTTGCAACATCAGCAGCTTCGGGAGTTGCGCAATGAAAACGCGACGCTGAAACAGGCCTCGGCGGAGGCGAACCAGTTGAAGGGAGACCTGGACAAATCCACGGGTGACCAGGCGCAGGATGAGGAGGAGATTGCGCGGTTGCGCGAGGAGAATCATGACCTGTTGAAGTTGCGCAACGAGGTAAATCAATTGCGTGATGCAAGGGTGCAGTTTGAGAAGATCAGCGCCGAGAACCAGCGGTTGGTTTCGCTGGCAAAAAATGCGGCCAAAACGGAATCGAAGCAGTCCGTGCAGCCAATCGTTGTGCGGATGGACAGCTTGATCAATCGGGGCACGAGCACTCCGGAGGACGCGCTGCAAACCTTTTATTGGGCGCAGCGCGAACGGAATAGTGAGGTCTTTTCCCGAAGCGTGACACAAAGAAGCTGGAACAATTTTAAGAATTATCTCGATGGCTGGCGGCGGCAGAACCTGGACGGCATTCTGTCCATTGAGATCGTGGCGCGTCGTGATGTGGACGCAACAACGGTACAAATGGGGATTCAACTTCACAATGCTGGCAATCCGGAATATGGGCAGAAGTTGATTTTCGTGCTCGTGCTTCAGGGGAACGAGTGGCGGGTGGACTCGGCCAGCTACTGAGCCAAGGAGGTGGAGACTGGCGGCTGGAAAGTCGCCGGGATCAGCCGGCTGGAAAGCCTGCGCTACTTTCGAAACGATTTCGACGGTTCACAGACTCCCTCTTTTCCCATTAAGCGAACAAGATGGAGACAGGCAAGAGGCCGGTCCTACACTTCGATGCCGTAGGCTTTGATCTTGTTGTAGAGGGTCTGGCGACCGATGCCGAGGCGTTTGGCGGTTTCGAGTTTGTTGCCGCCGGTTTCCTTCAACATCTGCACAATCGCGTTGCGCTCCACGCCTTCCAACAAAGTGAAATTTGTGTCCTGGCTTTGCTCAGCTTCCGGCTTGACGGTGGTGATGGACAAGTCGGTGGAATCGATTTCGTTGGATTCGCAGAGCAAGACGGCGCGTTGAATTTCGTTTTGAAGTTGGCGCACGTTGCCGGGCCAATCAAATGCGGTCAATCGCTCCGCGGCTTCGCGGGAGAATCCGCTAATGGGCCGGTTGGACTGGGCGACGAAGCGTTTCATGAACGCATTGGCCAGCGGCATGATGTCGTCGCGGCGATCGCGCAACGGCGGCAGGTGCACGGAGATGGCGCTGATGCGGTAGAACAAATCCTCGCGAAGCTTGCCGTCCTTGATGGCTTCGTCGGGTTTGCGATTGGTGGCGGCGACGAGCCGGCAGTTGGTCTTGTAGCTGACCTTGCCACCAACGGGGCGCACTTCCTGATCCTGCAAGACGCGCAGCAGTTTGCTTTGCGTGTCGATGGGCATTTCGGAAATTTCGTCGAGGAACAGCGTGCCGCCTTCCGCCTGGCGGAAGAGGCCTTCACGGTCCGAATGAGCGCCGGTAAACGCGCCTTTGACGGAGCCGAAGAGTTCGCTTTCGATCAGTTCACGGGGCAGAGCGGCGCAGTTGATCTTGATGATCTTGCCTTTGTTGCGCGGGCTCAGGGCATGGATCAAGTCAGCAATGACTTCCTTGCCGGAGCCGCTTTCGCCGGTGATGAGAATGGCGACGTCGCTTGGGGCGACGCGTTCGACGGTGCGCACGACGTTTTGCATGGCCGTGCTCTGGAAAATCGGGGAGCTGCCGCCGCTCATGGTGGAAAGGGCGCGGCGCAGGCTGCTGTTTTCCTCGTTCTGTTGTTTGTGCTCGAGGGCGCGCTCGACAGTGACGAGGAGGCCCTGGGTATCAAACGGTTTGTTCAGGAAATGGTAGGCACCGCGTTTGGTGGCTTCGACGGCGGCTTCGAAGGTGGCGTTGCCGGTCAGGACGATGACTTCGGTATCGGCCCACTGCTTTTTGACGAGCGGCAGCAGGTCGAGACCGTCGGCGTCGGGCAGTTTCAGATCAAGCAGAATGACGTCCGGCTGAGATTGAGAGAACGCCTGCTTGAGATCCGCACCACTTTTCGCCTCGGAGACCTCGTAAGTATCACGAAGAATCGCCCCGAGCAAATCGCGGATGTCCGCGGCGTCGTCTACGACCATTATTTTGCCCTTCATAGTTTTCTTTGCGATAGCGCACATGCTTGAGTGAATGCGCGAAAGATCGCCCGGTGTTCCGGGTAACGATCCACCAACCGTTCGGGATGGAACTGCGTCGCCAGCATAAATGGAAGCAAACGGGCTGCTTGCGGCTTCAATTCCATGCTCTCCACGACTCCATCCTCACTTGCCGCGGTCACCTGCAACAGTTCGGCAACCCGGCCAACAGCTTGATGATGCGTGCTATTCACGCCCAATGTCCGCTTGCCGGTTATCTTGGACAGTAATGATTCGCGTGTCAATTGCACTTCATGCACCACTTCACTGCGTTTATCCATCCGCCCATGATTGAGGGCGCCGCGTACTTCCGTGGGAATATCCACGACCAAAGTGCCGCCGAGGGCGATATTCAGCATTTGATGTCCGCGACAAATGGCCAGGAGCGGTTTGCGCTGGCGGAAGACTTCATCGATCAAAATCAATTCACGCAAATCGCGTTCGCCGCCATCGGGTGTGGTGTCGACGGTTTTGCGGAGCTTGGGGGGAACGCGATCTTTGTAGAGGCGAGGTTCGATATCATCGCCGCCGGTGATGAGGACACCATCGCAACGGCGGACGCTTTCGGCAATCAATTCGCGGGATTGGCCGACGGGCATGGTAAGCGGGAGGCCGCCGGCATTCGCGATGGCGCGCGGGTAGGCCTCGGACAAGCTGATGGAGCGGTCGTGAAATTCCACGCCTTCCGCCTCGATGCTGGGCGAAATCAAAATCAATGGCGCTTTGGTCATGGGCAATGAATCTAAACAGTCTACAGTCCACAGTCCAGAGTTCACAGTCCAAGCGTGCAACGACGCGGGAATGGGATGATAAGGAAAGCAGGAAGGGAGGAATGGACTCGGAATTTCATCGGGTATACCCCCGGTGGCAGGGGCTGGAATAGGATGGAACACGCTCTGAACATGGAGTTTGCAACCGGCTATAAGAAAAATACTTTTACACGAATTGCGCGAATTTACACGAATTGTTTGAGCCGTTGACCCGCCGTCGTCGGACTTCGGCGCGGCGTGTGGAAGTAGATAAACAGAAGGAAACAAAGGGAACGAAGACAGATGGGGAGACAAACGGGACGCTTGGCCTGAACAGGAGGAGCGGCTGGTTCGTTGTGTTGTTCGCGGCCGAATTGGCCTGGTTCGATTTCCCATTTGTCCCTTATCCCCTCCTCCGGGATTCGGTTATAGCATGGGTGTCAAATTCGGTATTTTGCGCGCGGTGCACGGGGTGGGATGCGCGAAGGGACGGAAGGTTCCCGGGATTATTTGGAAGGTAGGAGGTTGAATGCAGAATGAAGACGTCAGAGGACGAAGGGATGACTCGCAAGGACGCTCGCGTCAACATTTGGACACGCCAACTGATGCAAATCGAAGAAATTGAAGGCTTAGAGCATTTCCATCAAAACTGTGAATAAGGAAATGAACCAAGCGGATGTTTGGTCTGCTACCTGCTACATCTTGGCCTACAAGATGTAGCATGACAGACGACGAACTTTATAAGCTTTCTGAATATCACTGGATGCCCAGCCGCATTCCGTTTCGTGATGCTCTTTCGACCTTTGTTCCCGATGGAGCGGAGTCCGAGCCTGTCATTGCGGAGATGGGCGCTCGTTGCGGTGGGAGTGTCTGGCAGCCGGTCGAGGGTGGCCATCAGGTTTTGTTTCTTTATGATGGCGGAGCATTTGATGAGTCCCGATTTACTCTTAAGCCGAAGGTATGGGATTACGATGAGTGTTCGGCTTGTGGAGTACACATTCCTTCGATGACGCTTTGCCATGTCACCAAGCCACAGCAGCCATACATTTTACTTTGTGTCCGCTGTTATGAACGTCACGTTGTCAGCAAATCGCAGATGGCCTGACAAGACGCAGATGGTCTATGTGGCTCGAGGACGGATGATGTCGCTCCTGGGGAGCTCGGTTCATTGGATCAAAGTCTACAAAGATTTCGCGCTCACGGCGCCATGGCTTGCTCCACCAACCGAAGTGCCTTGCAAAGCTGAGGGTCTGGGTTTTTAATTCGGGATATTACGCGCTTATGAAACGAGCGATGTTCTTAATGGGAGGCGTTCTCTGGCTGTGCTTTGCCTTGGGGTTTGGGGCTTTTCTTGTGCGATACATCTCCAGCGGCGCGGGGTTGCAGTTTTTTGGCGGGCCACCTTCATCGGGCAGTGTGCTTTTGGGATTGGTGCAGGTAGTTGGTTTTTCCACGGCAATTCTGATTTGTTTTGCGATTGGGGCGGGGTTGTGCGCGCGAGGGATGGTGGGCAAAGAGGCCGATAAGAACCTTCGTCGCGATTGAAAATCTGTTTCCGCCACTTTCAGGATCGGAGCCGGATGAATAAGGAAGTTTGAGACTCCTTACGTCGTCTCCTATTTTGGTCTCGGAGTACGCGGTCAACTCGTTTATGGCCCAATCAACCAAATCAAAAATCATTTGTTTCGTGGCGACGCGGCAACCAGCGAAGGCGCGGGAGTTTTATGAGGGGACGCTGGAGTTGAAGTTCGTGAGTGAGGATCCGTTCGCGATTGTGTTCGACGTAGAGGGGACGATGTTGCGCGTGCAGAAAGTGCAGGAATTGAATCCACCGAAACACACCGTAACGGGTTGGGAAGTCGCGGATATTGGCGGGCGGATGAGGGAGTTGATCGGCAAAGGGGTTCGTTTCGAGCGTTTTCCGGGGTTGACGCAGGATGAATCAGGCGCGTGGACAACTCCGTCCGGCGCGAAGGTGGCGTGGTTCAAGGATCCGGATGGGAATATACTTTCGCTGACGCAATTTAAATGACGAATGGTGAGTGAGGAGTGAGGTGAAATAGTTCTTCCTAAATGCAGCCAGATGCGCCTTCGCTGGGCTTTGGCGCTACGCAGAAACCTGTCCTACGTTTCTTTTGTCCAAGGGTGTCGCAAAAGACGGTGATATTTTGCCAAGGGGGGTGCAGTCCAAATCCGGTTCTCCTGCAACCTTAACTTATGCCCGAAATAGACCGGGTGTCCGGTTTGTGATGGGTCCAGAACGAATGACAATTTATTCGGAATGATGGAGATTTCATGGAAACTATGACACAACCGCAACCACAACGCGCTGAAGCGTCTCACGATATTTTACACCAGGCTCGCAAGCATCCGATGGATGCTATTTTCGCGCCGAAAGTCATCGCCGTCATCGGGGCGACGGAAAACCCCGGGAGTGTGGGCCGGACCGTTTTTCAGAACCTGGGCCGGGGCGGTTTTGACGGTGTGGTTTACCCGGTGAATCCCAAGCGGTCCTCGGTCCTTTGCGTCAAGGCATTTCCCAGCATCCTGGAAGTTCCGGAAAAGGTGGACCTGGCGGTGATTTGCACGCCGGCCAAGACGGTGCCGGGAATTATTCATGATTGTGTGAAGGCGGGCGTGAAGGGGGCGGTGATTATTTCGGCGGGTTTCAAGGAAACCGGCGCTGAAGGTGTGGCGCTGGAGCAGGAAATTCTGGCGGAAGCGCGCAAGGGCGGAATGCGCATCGTAGGGCCCAACTGTTTGGGCGTAATGATGCCGAACATTGGATTGAACGCGACGTTTGCAACGACGATTGCGCGGCCGGGTAACGTGGGTTTTCTCAGTCAAAGTGGCGCGTTGTGCACGGCGGTGCTGGATTGGAGTTTGCGCGAAAATGTGGGTTTCAGCGCGTTTGTATCGATCGGCTCAATGCTCGATGTGGGTTGGGGCGATTTGATTTATTATTTGGGCGATGATCCGAACACGAAGAGCATCGTTATTTACATGGAGACCATCGGCGATGCGCGGGCGTTTCTTTCCGCAGCGCGCGAGGTGGCGTTGACGAAGCCGATCATTCTCATCAAGCCGGGCCGCACGGAAGGCGCGGCGAAAGCAGCGGCGTCGCACACGGGTTCGCTCACGGGCAGTGATGATGTGCTGGAGGCGGCGTTCAAGCGTTGCGGGGTGTTGCGCGTGAATAATATTTCGGACCTGTTCTATATGTCCGAGGTGCTGGGACGTCAGCCGCGGCCTAAGGGGAATCGGTTGACGATGATCACGAACGCGGGCGGCCCGGGGGTGTTGGCGACGGATGCGTTGATTACGAGCGGCGGGGCGTTGGCGGAGGTTTCGAAGGGGACGATTGAGGAGTTGAACAAAATTTTGCCGGCGGCGTGGTCGCATAATAATCCGGTGGATGTGCTGGGCGATGCGAGCGCGGATGTTTACGCGAAGACGCTGGAGATCGCGGGGCGCGATCCGAACAGCGACGGGTTGCTGGTGATTTTGACTCCGCAGGCGATGACGGATTGCACGGGCACGGCGGAGAAATTGAGGGAGTTTGGGCATATTGAAGGCAAGCCGGTGCTGGCGAGCTGGATGGGAGGCAAGGATGTGGCTGAGGGTGAGCATATTCTCAACGCGGCGGGCATTCCGACCTTCCCTTACCCGGATACTGCCGCGCGAGTTTTCAGCCAGATGTGGCGTTATGCGGAGAATCTGCGGTCCCTGTATGAGACGCCGGTTCCTTCCGCGCACGCGGAGGACCTCGCATCCGGACGCGCGAAGGCCGGTGCGTTGATCGAGTCCGTACGAAAGTCGAAACGCACGATACTGACCGAAGCCGAATCCAAGGAACTCCTCGCCTGCTACAACATCCCCACCGTCATCACCAAGATTGCCAAGTCCGAAAACGAAGCCGCCGCGCTCGCCAAGGAGATTGGTTATCCAACGGTGTTGAAACTCTACTCCGAGACGATCACGCACAAGACCGATGTGGGCGGCGTGCAGTTAAATTTGAAGGACGACGCGGAGGTGCGGCGCGCGTTCAAGGCGATTAAAACGGCCTGCACGGAGAAAGCGGGCGCGAAACATTTCCAAGGGGTGACGGTGCAGAAGATGATCAAGCTGACGGATGGTTATGAGATCATCCTGGGCAGCAGCATTGATCCGCAGTTTGGTCCGGTGCTGCTGTTCGGCATGGGCGGGCAGCTCGTGGAGGTGTTCAAAGACAAAGCGCTGGCGTTGCCGCCGCTGAACACGACGCTCGCGCGGCGCATGATGGAGACGACGAAGATTTACAAGGCGTTGCAAGGCGTCCGCGGCCGCAAATCGGTGGACCTCGCGGCGCTGGAACGGATCATGGTTGGTTTCAGCCAACTCGTCGCGGAGCAACGGTGGATTGCGGAGATCGATATTAATCCGCTGTTTGCCTCGGCGGACGAATTGGTGGCGCTCGATGCGCGCGTGATTTTGCACGACGCGAAAATGACGGAAGAGAAGCTGCCGAAGCTCGCGGTCCGGCCTTATCCGACGCAATACGTGGCGCCGTACAAGATGAAGAATGGCACGTCGGTAATGATTCGCCCGATTCAGCCGGAGGACGAGCCGTTGCTGGTGAAATTCCACGAAACACTTTCCGAACAGAGCGTTTACCAACGGTATTTCAATCACTTGAAACTCGACCAACGGGTGGCGCACGAGCGTTTGACGCGGATTTGCTTCAATGATTACGACCGCGAAATCGCGCTCGTGGTGGAGCACAAAGATGTGGAATCCGAAACGCCGGAAATCCTGGGCGTAGGCCGGCTCAGCAAGGCGCGCGGCCTGAACGAAGCGGAGTTTTCGTTGTTGATCAGCGACAGTTACCAGCATCAGGGCATCGGCTCGGAATTACTCAAGCGGCTGATTCAGATTGGCCGCGACGAAAAACTTTCCCGCATCACCGCCGACATTCTTTCAGACAACCAACCGATGTTGCACGTGACAAAAAAAGCCGGTTTCAAAGTCGCACGTGAACCGGGCGGCAACGATTACATGGCTGAATACAAATTATAATTCATTTTATGACTCCGACCAAAGAGCCTCACGTACGCTCCCCAAAATCAGACAAAACACTCCCGGTAAACGGCCGCGTCACGACCACCGATTCGACGCCGACGTTTCCGGGAACTCCCACCAAAGCCGTTTACAAGACGCTCGACGGTTGCGAAGCCGCCGCGTATGTCGCGTACCGGCTCAATGAAGTGATGGCGATTTATCCCATCACGCCGTCATCGCCAATCGCGGAGTGGTGCGATCAATGGGCCTCGGAAGGTAAAAAAAATATCTGGGGGACGATCCCGGCGATTGCGGAAATGCAGAGTGAAGGCGGCGCGGTGGGCGCCGTGCACGGCATGTTGCAAACGGGTTCGATGGCCACGACGTTCACGGCGTCGCAGGGCTTGCTGTTGATGATCCCGAACATGTTCAAGATCGCGGGCGAATTGCTGCCGACGGTGTTTCACGTGACGGCCCGCACAGTGGCGACACACGCGCTTTCAATTTTCGGCGATCACAGCGACATCATGGCCTGCCGTTCGACGGGCTGGGGAATGCTGGGCGCCGCTTCGGTGCAGGAAACGATGGATTTCGCGCTGATTTCGCAGGCCGCCACGCTGCGCTCGCATCTGCCGTTTGTGCATTTCTTCGATGGTTTCCGGACATCGCACGAAGTTTCCAAAATCCAGATGCTGGACGAGAAAGTTTTGCGCGCGATGATTGATGACAAGGCGATTGCGGAGATTCGCGCACGCGCGATGTCGCCAAACAGCCCGACGCTGCGCGGCACGGCCCAGAATCCGGACGCGTTTTTCCAGGGCCGAGAGGCGACGAATCCGCTGTACGCGGCGTGCCCGAACATCGTGCAGGAGGTGATGGATGAATTTGCGAAGCACACGGGCCGGCAGTACCAGGCGTTTGATTACGTTGGATCGCCGCGCGCCGAGCGCGTGATCGTGTTGATGGGTTCCGGCTGCGAAGCGGCGCACGAGGCGGTGGAACATTTGACTCGCCAGGGCGAAAAGGTGGGTGTGGTGAAAGTGCGTTTGTATCGTCCGTTCGACGGCAAACGCTTCATGGAAGCCCTGCCACGCACGGTAAAATCAATCGCGGTGCTGGATCGCACGAAGGAACCCGGCGCTTCAGGCGAGCCGTTGTTCCAGGATTGCATCGCGGCACTCTACGAGGGATTAGGCCAGGGTTGGGGGCGGATTACCACGCTGCCGCGCGTGGTGGGCGGTCGATACGGTTTGTCCTCGAAGGAATTCACTCCGGCGATGGTCAAGGCGGTGTTCGACAATCTCGCGCTGGCGCAACCGCGCAACCATTTTACGGTGGGCATCAATGACGACGTGTCCGGGACAAGCCTGCCGTGCGACGTGAACTTCTCGACGGAATCGGACAAAGTCATTCGCGCGCTGTTTTACGGGCTGGGCGCGGACGGCACGGTTGGCGCGAACAAAAATTCGATCAAAATCATTGGTGAAGAAACGGAGAATTACGCGCAGGGGTATTTCGTTTACGATTCGAAGAAGTCGGGTTCGATGACGGTTTCGCATCTGCGCTTTGGGCCGGAGGCGATTCGCTCCACGTATTTAGTGACGCGCGCGAATTTTGTGGCGTGCCATCAGCCGATGTTTTTGGAGCGTTACGACATGCTAAAGAGCCTGGTGACGAATGGTACGTTCCTGTTGAACACGCCGTATTCGCCGGAGGAAATCTGGTCGAAGCTGCCGACGCCGACACAGGAGGCATTAATTGCGAAGAAGGTGAAATTCTACGTGATTGACGCGACCAAAGTGGCGCGCGACAGCGGCATGGGCGGACGCATCAACACCATCATGCAGGTGTGTTTCTTCGCGTTGTCCGGTGTGCTGCCGCGGGAGGCGGCGATTGAGGCCATCAAGAATTCCATCAAGAAAACCTACGGCAAAAAGGGCGAGGAAATTGTGGCGATGAATTTGAAGGCCGTGGACAACACGCTGGAGCATTTGCACCAGGTGACGTTGCCCAATAAAACGAACGGGACGGGTCCCCTGCTCTCGCCTATGACCTCGGATGCGCCGCAGTTTGTGCGCGAGGTGCTCGGCAAAATCACGGCGGGTGAAGG
>DASZPR010000114.1:0-3167 GCA_035550235.1 Verrucomicrobiia bacterium
CATCGCCTGGCTCGAGCGCCAGCCGAAATTCGATCTCTGCCTCCTCCTGCACGAAGACTGGGAATCGCACGGCTTCTATTTATATGAACAAAACCCGGACGCCCGCCCCTCGCTCGCCGAACCGATGATTGAAGCCATCTCGAAAGTCTGCCCCATCGATCCCAACGAAGTGATTGAAGACCGCCCCGCGAAAAACGGAATCATCCGCCCCAGCATCGACCCGAGAACGCGCCCCCAATGGCCCGAAGCCTTTTATCTCATCAACTCCAAAACCAGGCTAAGCTACACGCTCGAAGCCCCCTCAGACTACCCGTTATCAACCCGCGTGGATGCGTTGGTCGCAGCCATCCGAACCGCCCTCGACTTAATAATTGATAGAGTAGGAGACGACGTAAGGAGTCTCTAATTTGTTTTTGCTGTGCGGATTCGGTCGTGCGGGCGCCAATTTGTTCTTCGTTCCCTTCGTTTCCTTCTGTTGAATTTCCGAACCACATCCACTCACCACGCTGAAATCCAGTGCAGCCCCTCCGATTTGACACTCATGCTATAACTGGATCCGCAAAGGAGGGAGACAGGGACAAATGGAACAGAAGAGAGACCGAATGTGGATCCGGAGCGAACCTCTGGTTTCCGCGAGAGCAATCTACCGATCTCAGGCCTTCGGAAAATATCGAATTCTTAGGCGAGTCCAAGCCAGTCCAACCCAGTCGTGCCTAAAAAATAAACTTTTTAACGTGCCGCCGCGCATATCGCCGGCCGACCATAAACTATATCCTCCATTCCGAACTCTGCTTCCTCCTGTTCACCCGCCAAGTTCGGACACCCCAAATCCTTTCGCGCCCCGCATTCCAGTCGTGTCTGGCCAGTTTTTCCTAACCCGTTGTAAATCAATCGCAGTCGTGCCCGATGGTGCCCAGTCGTGGAGGTGCCGTATCCACGACTATGAACTGCGGACCACGAACTACGGACTACTTCAACATCTTCTCCAACGTTGGCTCCATCGCATCCGCCCAGAGTTGATAACCATGTTCATTCGGATGCAGGAAATCAGGCATGATGTCGGCGTGAACCTTGCCGTCGTCGCCCAGGAAAACTTTGTTGATGTCCAGGAAAGTGAGAGTCTTGCCATCATCGAGCTTGGCGAGGTTCGCATTGACCTGATGAATGGTCTCCAATTGCTTCGCAGTGTCAGTCGGTTTGTTGCGCGGGAAAATGGCCAGCAACAGGATTTTCGACTTCGGACATTTCTCGCGCATATCGCTGATAATCTTTTCCACGCCTTCGGTGATTTGGTCCGGCGAATCCGTATTGCTGTTGTTCGTCCCAATCATCAGCACGATGACTTTGGGATCCAGTCCGTCCAGTTCGCCATGTTCGATGCGCCAGATGACGTGTTGCGTCCGGTCGCCGCCGATGCCGAAATTCGCCGCGTGCCGCGTGCTGTAGGATTTCTCCCAAACATTCTTGCCCCGGCTGCGCCAATTGTCCGTGATGGAATCGCCCATGAACAAAATCTCAATGCCGCCCGCCTTGGCTTGTTTCACAAATCCCTCATGCCGCGCCATCCAATTCGTTGGATTGCCGCGCGTCACGGGAGTGATGGCGGGATTTTTGACCACCTTTTGCAAATTCGTTTCCTGGGCCAGGCAGGCCGTTGCGAGGAAAATAGGGAGGAGGAACGCAAAGATTTTCTTCATGCGAGAAATAATAATCGGACTGTTTGCCGAGAACAAGACAATGCCCTCGTAGCCGCCGACGTAAGGAGGCAGATTGAGAAGCCGACGAAACAAAACCACCAACTCGTAAATCGCCAATCGCAAATCATAAATTTGCGGCAACCTGCCTTGACCTTTCAACGTCTGGAATCCAAGAATCGAACAAAACTAAAACCCCTATGTTGAACCGATCCCTACCAAATCGTTTCGTCTTCTTGGCGTTGCTTGCGCTAAACCTCATCGCTCTCAGTTCCATCGCAAAAGCGGCGGACAAACCAGCCTTTGACATCGTGGAAATTGAGCGCCCACGCATCATGGCCAAGGCCGCGGCCTATCTCGCCGAGCCGCCGATCACCGTGACCGCCTCACATTCACCGCGCAGCGCTGGCGGATTGCACGATTTCTTTTCCGAAGGCGATTATTGGTGGCCGGATCCGAAAAATCCCGATGGTCCTTACATTCAGCACGACGGCCTCACGAATCCGAACAATTTCGTGGAGCATCGCCACGCCATGGTCCGCCTCAGCGAAATCGTTGGCACCATGACCTCCGCTTACATCCTGACCGGTGATGAAAAATACGCGCAACACGCCGTGAAGCATCTCAAAGCGTGGTTTGTGGATGCGGACACAAAAATGAATCCAAACCTTTTGTACGGCCAGGCCATCAAGGGCCTTTACACCGGCCGCAGCATTGGTGTGATTGACACCATTCATTTGATTGAAGTCGCGCGCAGCGTCGAGTTGCTCACGAATTCACCGTCTCTTTCCGCCAAGGATTACAATGCAATCAAGGCGTGGTTCCGCGAATACCTGACCTGGCTCACGACTCACAAATACGGCCTCGGCGAGCGCGACGCCAAAAACAATCACGGCATCTGCTGGTCCATGCAAGCGGCGGCGTTTGCGCATTTGGTCGGAGACGAAGACGTATTGAACTGGGTGCGCAACCAGTTCAAAAATGTTTATCTCACCAAGAACATGACCAATAGCGGCGGCTTCCCGTTGGAACTCGCCCGCACCAAACCATACGGCTATTCACTGTTCGTCATCGATGCCATGGCGGGCATCGCACAAATCGCCTCCACGCCGCAGGAAAATTTATGGACTTACCAGACGCCGGATGGCCGCGGCATGGCGAAGGGTTTGGAATTTATTTTTCCTTACATTGCCGACAAATCCAAATGGCCCTACAAACACGACGTGTTGTATTGGGACGAATGGCCGGTCCGCCAGCCGTGTTTGCTTTTCGGCGGCGTGGCCTTGAACAAGCCGGAATATTTGGAGGTTTGGAAGAAGCTCAAGGCGGATTCCGATGTTGACGAAGTGAAACGCAACGTTCCCTTGCGTCATCCGCTGTTGTGGGTCGGGCCGCTGAAGCCGGTTAAAAGTCAGCCGAAATAAAACATGATCAAAGTGATGAAACCGTTGTAACCAAAATGCAGGCAAATCG
>DASZPR010000115.1:0-1562 GCA_035550235.1 Verrucomicrobiia bacterium
CTATATCGGCGAGCCGTCGCCGTTCGATACGTCACGCAGTTCCTACTCCGGAATCATCGATCTCGCCGGGTTCAAAAAAGATCGCTACTACCTATACCAGGCGCATTGGCGTCCGGAATTCCCGATGGCGCACATCCTCCCGCACTGGACCTGGCCGGGCCGCGAGGGACAAGTCACGCCGGTGCATGTGTTCACCTCGGGTGATGAGGCGGAATTATTTCTGAATGGCAAATCGCTCGGTCGGAAAAAGAAAGGCGCTTACGAATATCGCCTCCGTTGGGACGATGTCGTTTATCAGCCGGGAACGGTCAAGGTCGTCGCGTATAAAAATGGCAAGGTGTGGGCAACCGACGAAGTGAAAACCGCCGGTCCCGCTGCGAAACTTAAAGTGACGCCGGATCGCGATACGATTTCTGCGGATGGAAAGGATTTGTCGTTTGTCACGGTGGCGGTGACGGACAAATCCGGCTTGATGGCGCCGCGCGCCAACGACCGAATTCATTTTGAAGTAGATGGACCGGGAGAAATCGTTGCAACTGACAATGGCGACGCCACGAGCTTCGAATCGTTCAGATCCCACGACCGGAATGCTTTTAATGGCCTGTGCCTGGTAATCATTCGCGGTGAAACAGGCAAACCTGGGAAAATTAAGGTTACCGCGACGGCGACGGGATTAAAGATTGGAACGGTATCGATCAAAACAAAACCCCTGGGAGATATTTCGCGAAAATGAAACGCACCTCACGCCGACTAATCGCTGGGAATTTATTTCTTCTTGCCACAGCGCTGGTGTCATGGGAACTCAATGCGCTCGCTGCCGACACCAATCAATCCGGGGCCTTCGCTACCGGGCATTATCGCAATCTGTTTGCGGAAGCGGGCCATTCGCAAAAAGAAATTCGCACGAAGATTGACTCCGCGTTTGATCAGTTGTTTCACGGCGACGCCGAAACGCAGGCGGTCTATTTTGTGAGCGGAGAAAATACCAACGGTCCGCTCGGCTACATCACCGACATCAAACACAACGACGTGCGCACGGAGGGTTTGTCGTACGGCATGATGATTTCCGTGCAGTTGAACAAGAAAGCGGAATTCGACTCGCTCTGGAACTGGTCCAAGACTTATCTATACATAACGGACACCAATCACCCGTCCTACGGGTTTTTCGCGTGGCAGGCGCGGAGGAACGGCGTGCGAATGAGTGAGTTTGTCGCGCCGGATGGCGAGGAATATTATGTGATGGCCTTGTTGTTCGCGGCACATCGCTGGGGAAATGGGGCCGGGATCTACAATTACCAGGCCCAGGCCGACGAGTTGCTCACGCGGATGGTGCACCGTGAAAAAATCACTGGTAAAGTGCCTTGGCGGAATGCCGAAAGGGAAGTCTCGGCGGGAGGATTGGTGGATGTGGAGCATAAGATGATTTTGTTCTCGCCCAGCTCGGAACGGAACCAGTTCACGGATCCTTCTTACCATTTGCCGGCGTTTTATGAATTGTGGTCGCGTTGGGGGCCGGCGCAGGATCGCGACTTTTGGGCCGGGGCTGCGAAGGCCAGCCGCGA
>DASZPR010000116.1:0-5144 GCA_035550235.1 Verrucomicrobiia bacterium
CAAAAATCTCGCCCTCGTGGTGGACCTGACGCTGGAACTGCAGCCGGGGTGCAACGTCATCACCGGCGAAACCGGCGCGGGCAAATCGATCATCATCGGTGCGTTGAACCTGGTCCTCGGCGAGCGCGCGGATCGCACGCTCATCCGCAGCGGCAGCGATAGTTGCTCGGTGGAGGCGGTGTTTGATATTTCGCAGTTGGGTGGCAAGTTGAAATCTTTTCTCGAGGAAAACGGCCTCGAACCGTGCGAGGAGAATCAATTGGTTTTGAAACGCGTCTTTACGAACACGGGCGCCAACCGGCAATTCGTCAACGGCTCGCCTACCACGCTCGCCGCGCTGTCAACGATCGGCGAATGGTTGGTGGACATGCACGGGCCGCACGAGCATCAATCGTTGCTGCACGCCGCGAAGCAATTGAACATTCTCGACGCGTTCGGCGGGTTGCAAGCGGAACGCGAGGCGTTCGGGGAATTGGTGCGACGCCGCTCGGCCCTTGAGGCCGAGAAAGCGGCGTTGATTGTGGATGAAAAAACGTACGCGCAACAATTGGACCTGTTACGGTTCCAGGTGAATGAAATCACCGCCGCACGTTTGCAGCCCGGCGAGGATGAGCGCATCGAAGAGGAATACCAACGCTCCAGCAATGCCGCGAAGCTGTTGCAACTCAGCCAGGCCGCGCTGGATTTGCTCGCGGAAAACGAGAGTTCATTGCTCACGCAGGCGGGAATTATCGGGCGCACGCTGCACGAATTGCAGCGGATTGATTCCGGCGCGGGAGAGATTTTATCGCAGCACGAGCAGGCGGTGGGTTCGCTGCGCGATTTGCAGGCCGGGCTTTCGCATTACATCGACAAAGTGGACGTGAACCCGGAGCGATTGCAGGAATTGGAAGAGCGCCTGAACCTGCTGCATTCGCTCAAGCGCAAATACGGCGCAACGCTCGCCGAGGTCATCGCGTTCGGCGATGAAGCGAAACGGAAATTGCAAAGCCTCGAGCAGCGCGATGAAGAATTGGCGCGGTTGAATGCGGCGCTGGCAAAAATCGATGCGGATTTGTTGCGCACGGGCAAGGATTTGTCCGCCAAACGCAAAAAAATCATCCCGCAACTCAGCAAAGCGGTGAGCAAGCAACTGGCGGACTTGGGGTTCAAACAGAGCAAGTTCGACGTCGCTATCACTACGATTTCCAAAGAGGAATTCACGCAACACGCAACACGCAACACATCGGGCTTGGACTCTGTCGAATTCCAATTCGCCCCCAACCCCGGCGAACCCGCCAAGCCATTGCGCGCGATCGCGTCCTCCGGCGAACTTGCCCGCGTGATGCTCGCGTTGAAAACCGTGTTGGCGGCGGAAGACGAAATCCCCGTGCTCGTGTTCGATGAGGTGGACGCCAACGTCGGCGGCGAGACGGCAAACGCTGTTGGTGAAAAGATGCGGCAGATTGCCGATAAACGGCAGGTGTTGTGCATCACGCATCTGCCACAGGTGGCGGCGGCGGGCTCGGCGCATTACGTCGTGAGCAAACAGGTCAAGGACGGCCGCACGACCTCGGAAATTTCCCTGCTCAACAAAAAAGAGCGGGTGACGGAACTCACGCGCATGCTGGGCGGCCAAACGGACGCGGCGCGAAAACATGCGGAGGCGCTGCTAAAATCCTGAGCCATGACTTTTTTCACTCAGGTTGTCGTCATTCTGATTCTGATGGCGGGCGCTTGGTGGATGAGCGGTTACGATTCTCGCGTTACGGGAGAAAACAAAAAAGCAGATGCCGTTCGCCGGGCGCTGCGCTGCGGGATTACCTTCGGGTTGCTTCTCCTGACGACCATCAATCCGTATTTTGCCATTTTTATTTTCGTGACGATCGCAATCCTTTGGGCGGGTTGCATCGCGGAATTCTTTTCGGGTCAATTTCATAGAGTGGTTGATCCGGATGACGACCGAAAATTCGATCCGAAAGAAACTGAGCGCAAATTGGACCTGCTGGCGGGATTGGTTAAGGAAGGTCGGGCAGCGGAGGCCATTGATTTGTGCAAGAAACTCGAAGAATCCGGCGAAGCGAGCGCGCTCGCGCTTGAAGCGACATTCCACCATATTTACCAGGGGATATTGGATTCCATCGAGAAATCGCCGTTGCTGCGGGAAGCCGTGTGGCATGAGTCGCGCGGTGAGTTTGTGTATGCGGAGGCGGAGTTAAAACGGATCCTTGCATTGCAGCCAAACAATTGGGCCGCGATGTTGCAGTTGATGCGAGTTTACGCCAAAGGACAATCGCGGCCGGACAAAGCACTTGCGTTTCTTCAACCGGCGAGCAAAGAGCCGCAACTATATCCGGCATTTGTCCCGTACGCGCAACGCTCCATCAATCAGTGGATCGAGGAGGCGCAAAATCCACAAGCGAGTGGGGAGGAGGATGCGACGCCGGAAATTCAACCTCCCATCGTCGAGTCTGAATTGTCCGTCGATGAATTGCTGAAGGCTAATCAGCTCGCAACCGCCGTCGAGCGCCTCGAAAAGGAAATCAGCGAACAACCGAAGAATTTTGAACTGCGGTTGAAATTGGCGGAAGCCTACGCGGTCTATTGCGCGGATCCGAATCGCGCGGGCAAAATCATTCAAAAAATGGAAAATGCCGCGGCGTTCAGCGCGGAACAGATTCAATTGGCCAAGGCGAAACTCAGGGAGTGGCAGAAGGCCAAACGGTCGTGAAAGACATTAAGAGTTTTTCTTGATCGCGTGCTCGTTTAACCAATTCATCGCATATTTGTCGATGATTTTATCGATATTCGAATGTTTGGCGCCCCTCCAATAATATTGTTCATTGTAACACTCCAAATCCCATTTTGCGTAGTAAAGATTGGAGAAGTCTTGTAACTGCCGGTCAAGATTTTGTTGCGTGTAAAGATCAGCAAGGCAGCGTAAGGCTTCGTTCCGGGGAATTTCTCGATTCAGCATCGCTTTCAGAATCGATGTGATATAGGTCGGGACGTACCGTTCGGCTGGCAACTCTTCGATTTGGAGTTCCTTTAAAGCCACCTTAAACAGCCGCTTTACCTCGTCCGAGTCGAAAGGTGATTGGAGTCCGACAAGAAGCCGGAGATTTCTGGAATCGCAGCCAAATACAATGGCGTCGGTTGCCCAATCAACCAATTCTTGTGAGCTGATCAGATGCAAGCCATAAGAGGCTTGGACATCAATTGTGCGTGATGGGATCACTCGACATGTTTTCCGATTTGCGTGATGGCCTTTGAAGTAATTGCCTGGGACATAACACGATTAAAGCGAACGCCACACACGCCCACCCGAACCAATCCCCATGCTGATTGTAAAACGTCTCCGGATGTTTGTCGGGCAGGGGGATCGTTGAGATCATGAAGCCGACGCCGTAGACGCTGCCGGATTTGTCGGTGAAGACTTGCTGCCAGCGGCCGGTGGGATCAATCCAACAGGTGATGCCGGTGTTTGCGCAGCGGATGAGCGGCACGCCGTTTTCAATCGCGCGGAACGTGGCCGCGGCGGCTTGTTGCCATTGAGCCGCGCCTTCGCCGAACCAACCGTCATTGGTGATGTTCACCAGAAAATCGGTGTCCGGCTCCACGCTTTTGCGCGAGAGATGTGGAAAAACGTCCTCGAAACAAATCAACACGGAGGTTTGCAGGTTCGTGTTCGCGACGGTCATGGAATTATTGACGAGATCCAGATGGACGTGCGCTTCACGTTCCGACGTGTGCCAAAGTTTAAATTGCACCGGAGTAGTGCCGGCGGTGTAACTGCCGGTGATGGGCGTGAACCATTTGATGAATGGCAGCCAGCGTACCAGCGGAATGTATTCGCCGAAGATGACGAGGCCGCGTTTGTGGTAGCGCTCTGCGAGTTTCCCTTCGGGATTAATCAAAAAGCTCGCGTTAAAATAATTAGTCTCCGCCGGGTGCGGCTCGACATCGTCGCCGCCAATGATGAGCCAGGCGTTGTGCCGGCGGGCAAGGTCAGCGATAGGTTCGCCAATTTGGCCGTTTTCATCAAAGGGCGTTCCGGGCAACGCGGCTTCGGGCCAGATGAGCACATCGACGTGGGATTCCAGCGCGTTTTCGGAAAGCTGCATCAATTCCTGGAAACGTTCGCGGTTTTGGTTTTCATCCCAGATCATCGTTTGGGGAATGCCCGGCTGCACCAAAGCCACTTTGACTTCGCGGGGATGCGGGGAGGAGTGGGCAAGTTGATGGAAGCCGTAGAACATTGCGATGAACACGGCGGTAAACGGCAAAATAATTTCACCCATCCACGGCGAGCGTTGCGAGGGTTTGCCGAGAATGGCAGCGAATCCGCACAGCAACGAGATGGACGTCCACACGATGAGAAACGAGACGCCGTAAATGCCCGTGAACGAGGCGAATTGAATCAGAGGGACGATGCGATATTGCGATTCGCCAAGGAGGTTCCACGGAAAGCCGGTGAAGATGCGCGCGAGGAGCATTTCGAGCGCGACCCAGGTGGCGGCGGCGCGCAAGGCCCAGGAGGCGCGTTGGGCCCAGCCGGTTTTGGAAATTTCTCGCGCAGCGGTGAGCCAGTCGAGTGACGAGTGACGTGTTGTCGGCAGGGATTTAATCGTGAGCCAGACCCACGTGGCGGGGAAGAGCGCGAGAAACATCGCGAGCGCGATCCAGCCGAGGATGGGGAAACCGGTGACGGGAATATTGAGCAACCAGTAGAGCGAGCCGAGGTAGTGCGCCAGTCCCGCGACGTAACCGATGCGAAACGTTTCCGCGCCGCGTTTGCCGAGGGCGGTGGCGAGAATGAGCCCGGGCGCGATCCACGCGAAACCGGCGATGCCGATTTTGGGAAACGCCATTGCGAGCACCAATCCCGCGAGCAGGGCGAGCGGAAAACGGCTGCGAAGGAATGCGCTGGGCGAAATTTTTTTCAACGGCGGCAGCTTGCCTCAAAAGTTTTGAAAGGCAAGTGCGGGAAGGATTGGGGCAAAAGCTCCAAGTTTCAACATCCAAGCGCCAGAGAAGCTCCAAATTTCAAAAAGGACGCGCGGGTTGGCGCTTGGCGCTTGGAGCTTCTCTGGAACTTGGTGCGCTTGAGATTTGGCGCTTTTAACATCGCAAGTCGTGTGAGCAATGAGCGCTCGGGTTCTTCC
>DASZPR010000117.1:0-5612 GCA_035550235.1 Verrucomicrobiia bacterium
TTGCGCGCGCGCCTCGGCCAGGGCCGGCTGGTAATAAAAAGCCGCGAACGTCAGCGCATTTAAATCCCAGCGGGGGCACGGCCATTCCGCGATCACCTGGTTCGTTTCCAAAAACGTGTGCAACTCCTCGTTCGTGAGCGACCGGGCGTCAAAGTCCGTAAAAGTTTTTTCCGGGGAAATCGGCTGGGATTGGAAACGGGCGCAACCGGCCAACGCTGCCATCACGACAATAATCGGCCAATATCTCATGCGATGCGGGCGGGCGCCGGCCGGCGACGAGATTGATTTCGGCTTCGTAAACTCTTGCACATTCAATGGTTGCTGCTTCGGGCGGTTCGTGCGCACTCGCGCGGCCATTTTGATCGTCCGCAGATTTGTTTCTGGTCCGGGAGAGCTTAATACTAAGCGGGTTTCCGGCGGCGAGCTTAATCCGATAGATGACAGAAATTTCATCTTGAATTTTGTGTGTGCATGGGCGGTTCTGAATGTTACACAAGTCCGGCTTGAACCTGACAACTAATTGAAATCGACCACTGCAACTTTCAACCAGAATCGACAAAAATGGCTCCTGGTTTTGTTGACCGTCTGCACGTTTTTCATCCTGCTCGGCAGTCGCGCGCTGAACGAGCCGGATGAAGGCCGCTATTCCGAGATCGCGCGTGAAATGATCGAGACCGGTGACTGGCTCGTGCCGCATTTCTGGTACGTTCCGCATTTCGACAAACCGCCCATGACCTATTGGCTTGTGGCGGCTTCGATGAAAGTGTTCGGCCAGAACGAGTGGGCCGTGCGCCTTCCGCTGGCCCTGGCGGCTTTGAGTGGCGTGCTGGCGGCGTGGTTCCTCGCGGTGTCACTCGGCGGCCGTCGCGTCGCCGTGTGGGCCGTGCTAATCCTCCAATCCTGCCTGCTTTATTTCGCCATGGCGCGAATGCTCACCACCGACATGTTCCTTACGCAATTCACCGCCTGGGCAATCTATTTCCTATGGCGAAGCTGGATGTGCCTGAGGGATCCGCAAACACCGCCCAAATATTTTTGGCGCTGGCACCTTGCGGGCTGGCTGGCGATCGCGCTCGGTTTCCTCGTCAAAGGCCCCATCGCCCTGGCGATTCCCCTGGCGTCAATATTCCTGCTGCTGCTGGTCCGGCGGAAAACGTTCTCGCGAAAAAAACTTTTGTTTGGCGGTATGCTTGCCGGACTGGTGCTCTTCTTCGCAGTGGCCGCGCCCTGGTTCCTCGCGGCCAATGTTCGCGTCCCGCACACGCTGAACTACATGGTGTTTCACCAGGCCGCGGGGCATGTGCTCGGAACGACGATTCGCACCCGCCGCGGTTTTCCTGGCTATTTTTTTGTCATCGTGCCGATTGGTTTGCTCCCGTGGTCATGGCTGCTCGGCTGGCTCTGGCGGCGTGAACATTGGCGGCGCATGCCCCCGTTGCAACAGGATGGCTGGTTGCTGCTCAACCTGTGGTCGCTCTTCACGTTCACTTTGTTCAGCGTCACTCATTCGAAATTGCCAGCGTATATTCTGCCGATTTTCCCCGCGCTGGCCACCATGCTCGCGCTGCGGTTCTTCCGCGAAACAGAAACGCGCGAGCCAGGCTTGCCGCCGCCCGGGGTCTGGCTTTTGTGCGCGCTCAGTCCGCTATTTTTGGCGGCTGCCTTTCCGCTCGCGCTTCCGGCGCTGAATCACGCCGCCATCCCCGCTTGGGCGTGGTGGGTGGCTCTGTTGATGGTTGCCGTCGCTGCGGTGGTAGCGGTTTTGGGAAGAATATGGACGTCGTCGCGCCTGGCGGCCACAGCCGTCGGCACCGCCATTATTTCCATGCTGCTCCTCGCGAAGGAAGCGCCCTCGTTTGAGACCGACCTTCGCTCCAATCAAACCCTGAAACCGCTCGGGGCGTTGGTGCAGCAAAATGTTCATTCCGGCGACGCCTTGCTCTTGTGGAGGCAATTACCCGAAGGCCTGGCGTTTTATTCCGGCGGCGTGATTTCCGCAACCAATCGTCCCTATTTCGGCGGCATGAACCTGAGTCACGTGCCCTTTGAATTTACCGGCAACCAGGAACGCATGGGCAACTTGCTCCTGCCCACCGATGCCGACGTCGTTCAATTGCTTTCCGGCAACCGCCGCGTGATTGTCGTCGTGGAACAGGATACCTCCGAGCGATTCCATCAAGTAACCGCCGGTGTCTCCCTGCATCCATTAGGCAAATCCGGCGTGTGGCAATTATTTTCGAACCGATAATCAGAGCCGGCCGAAGCGGTTGCTTCCAGATCTGGATTGAATCTGTTTTATAGTAATTTCCCAGAGCATTACAAAGTTCACCCTCTTCCCTGAGGGAGATAGCACTGCTGGGTTTTGCATACCGGCATATTTCAGTGAAATTAACGCAAAAGACAAGGAAATCATCTCAACCTAAACCATTGCCTGCGAACGTGAAAACGATTGGAGATTGGCTTAGGGTCAAACTCGTTGAGCATGGAATGGCGCCGTATCATTTGGCGGTCAAAATGGGAATTGCAGCAGAGGTTGTAAGCGGATGGAAGGACGGCCTGGCACGACCCACAAGTGCACAAATTCGCGATTTGGTGGCGATTTTGGGAAAACATCGCCATACTAGGTTATCCGAAACCCGTCAAAACGTAAATACACCCTTGCCTGACCGAAACGAAGAATTCGTAATCGTAATGCCCTCAACAATGGAGAAGCATCGATTTCCAAGGTAATCTTCGAATGGCCGCAGGAACTCTCTCGTTGGCTATACCGCTTTTATTTGGTCGTTATTAACGATGGTTCGGCCAAAATACGTGATAGCGGCTCGAAAACACCGCAGTCCCCGAGTGTGACACTCGGAGCACCTTCCTGATCGTTCCACGACTTTCAAAAATCAAAGAAAATAATTCAAAGGATTTATCGCCCCCGACGGTCTTACCCTTTAAAAGAGCGACATGGCCGATGTGGACCAAGAATCAAATTGGCTGGAGCAAAGCCGCAGGGGCGATCATGCCGCATTTGAGAATGTGGTTCAAAGCTACCAAACCATGATTCACTCGATCACCTATCGGATGACAGGATCGGTGGCGGATGCGGAAGATTTATCGCAGGAGACATTTATCCGCGCGTTCCATCAACTCAGATCCTTTCGCGGTGAATCGAAGTTTTCCTCGTGGCTTTGCCGCGTGGCAATGAACGCCTGCCTGAACTGGCGGCAGCGCGAAAGCCGCCGCGCCGAAGTGCACGAGCAATGGGCCGGAGACAACCTGGGCACCCTACAGGAGAACGCGGAGGCGCTGGACGAGAACACGCGCAGGGTTCAAGCCGCGCTTAACCGGCTGCCAGCTAAACAACGCGCCGCGATGATATTGACGGTTTACGAAGAGATGAACCATGCCGAAGCCGCGCGAGCGCTCGGTTGTTCGGAAGCTACGGTGTCATGGCGAGTATTTACTGCGCGTGCAAAATTGAAACGCTGGCTTGCGCCGGCGCTGCGCGGGTCGCCGGGGAGGTGAGGTGGCGAGCCGCTTCGTTACACAACGAAGCGGCCGTCTACCTGATTTGTTATGAATGATTCGGAACTGAATCGATTATTGAAAGAAGCCAAAGTGCCGGAGCAGTCGCCGGAATTTCGGGCACAGTTCCCGCGACGTGTTACGGCGCGCCTGCATTGGAAGCCGGCGGCAACTGTCGTATCCGCGCATTGGTTCCCGCGGCTTGCGTGGGGGCTGGGACTGGTGGCTTGCGCGATATTGGCATTTTTTCTCGGACACTGGCGCGAGCAAAACGAGGCGATGGCGAAGAACAGCCTTTTGCAAAACGAGAAGGTCATTAAGGAAATGCTCGCTACCTTTCCGAATCGTGTGCGCGGAATTGTCCAGGATGAACATGGGCTGAACATTGTGCTATCCGATCAAGAGAACGTGCCCGTTTCGACGCCATTGTGGGTGCAGATTTGTGACGGCAGACATTGCGCCACCATGGTGACTTTTAGCGGGCAGGAACTCCGCATTGGCCGCCGGGACGTGACGGTACTCAGCGACGCGAGCGGAAAAATCATTCTCGCAGGAGACAACTTTCTTTGGTCCAATGGCGAGGTTCTATTGGCCGATGGAAAGCTGAAAATTGAGGCAAAAACACTGGCTCCCGTGGTTCTTTGACCCAATGACACACCTGCTCTTGCTTCTCCTTGCAACCTCGCTTGGCTTGCACGCTGCCGGGCAATCTAATGGCCCAGTCCCTCTGGCGGTGATTGCCGAATCCGAGGAATTGTCTTCGCTGTTAGGCATTCTAACATTCGGCTATAAAGGAAGCCTCGGACTTAGAGGCAGGCCTTCCATCGCTGTTTTATCCACGTTCAAGGAAAGACTTGAGAATTACCGTGCAGGGATAAATGCTCACCCAACCGTGCAAAAGCGATGACCCCATCAATGGAATTCATCAAAGGATTCGCAACCTTGATCTGTCTTATCCATAGAAATGAGGCGTTTTTTATCATGGCTAATTTTGATAGCGCTTGGGACGTTGTCAGCGGAGGCCACACTTTTGCAATTGGTCGCTGCCGAGTCGCAGGCGGTCTTCGCAGGCTCCAACCGGGTGGTGAATCTTTGCTGGTGCAATCCAGGGAGATTAGTCAATGAAACAGACATTCGCTCACGCACCATGCAACTGACGTCCGCAACAGCGGTGAGTCTTTATGAAAAACCCTGGAAAAAGTTGCAGGTCCTTCCGGGCCAGACCGTTCTTGAAACGGCGATTTTGGATTTTCCGCCGGTGCGGGCGAAGACACGGTTTCTTGTCGAGTGGGTGGACAGCAGCGGCAACGTGCTCGGCTCAACCGAGGTGTTTGTCTACCCCACGAATTTACTCGCGGAATTGGGAATTGTCATCGGTCATGACGAGAACGCGCTCGGTGTGTATGATCCTGAAAATGAGCTAAAACCACTGCTAAAGAATTTGAAAATTGGCTTTGTCGATTTGGAAAACGTAGTAGCGGAAAATTTTCACGGCAAGCTTGCGATCATCAATGCACTGGGTTCGTCGACCGAAGCGAAAACGCTCGTTACCACCCAAATCAAATCACTGGTGGAAAATGGTGTGGCGGTTGTTTGGGTGATGCCGGCAACGCAGGAGCCTCAACGCGATGAACCGCAGCCTTCCTTTTACTCCGTGCCGGCGAACCAGGTGGCAACGATAGTCATTCAACCCGCCGCGGTAGCGAGGCTGGCGGAAAATCCCCGTTCGCAGGCTAATTTGATTTTCTTTTGCAAACTCGCGCTGCACCCGCAATCACCGATTTTGCCATCCATCCAACGCAAACATACCTTATGAAAACGAAATTTGTTCTGCTGACCACGCTGCTTCTTTTTACTGCGTCCCTTGCGCACGCGGCAGACACAGTCCTGACTGTGGCGGTGTTTGATTTCGATTCGAAAGACGAAGCCGTGCGCGACCTCGGGCCAAAAGTCGCGACCCTCATCAATGCGAATCTGTCCGCCGAACCGCAAATCATCACGGTGGAACGCGCGGAGTTGGACAAAGTCCTCGGCGAACATGAACTCGGTTTGGCCGGCAATGTGAGCGCGGATTCCGCGGCGAAAGTCGGCCAGTTGAC
>DASZPR010000118.1:0-1646 GCA_035550235.1 Verrucomicrobiia bacterium
GTGCGATTGATGCCCCAGCGGGTGCCCATTTCACCCCAATGAAGAATGAACTTCTGTTCAACCGGCGAGAGTTTCTTCATTGTTTCTTTCATTTCTGTTACGACAGAAATTAAAGTAATTGACGGGATTCGTCAAGAGGAGAATTGAGACGGGTATTACGATTCGAGGCGGAGCGTAGGTTCGTGTCCGGGAATCAACGGGTTATGCGCGAAATTCCCAGATTCCAGCCGCTGCAGCCAATCGCGAATCAGGGAACGGACTTGATCAACACGCAAGCAGTCGTGCAGAGAAGGATATTTTTCGAGATTGGCATCGGCGAGTTTGAATAGCGCCGCCGAGGGACGGAGGCGATTTTTTTGGAGGTGCACGAAGGCTCCGGCGAGTTGAATCAACCCCTTGTAAAACGAGTAATTCGGACCTTTGCGCTGCGCGAGCCAGAGTTCTTCCAGCACGTCGTGGGCTTCGAAGTAGAGCCGGCGATTGAAGCATTCGAAATAGCCCAAGTAGTGGGCGTCGATATCGCGTCCCTGAAATTGCTGGATTATTTCCGCGATGGCGCCGCTTTTTTTGCTCATGAATCTGGCCGCATTGAAAATGGGGGCGAACTTTCGGGCAAGATAAATCAGCCCAATGCGGAAATTGATGAGACTATCAGGCAACCAAGGGAAAACCCGGTAACGCCCCGGGGCGAAGCGGAAAATCTTTCCGTAACGTTGCTATCCAAATTCGTTTGCGGTATAACCATCACATTAGACAAACTGTAGTCAGCAATCTATGTGTGGCATTATCGGATATATCGGCAAGAAATCGGCTTCGCCCATCCTTCTCGAGGGATTGCGTCGGCTCGAATATCGCGGTTACGACAGCGCCGGCGTGGCAGTGATCGATACCGATTTGGTTATCCGGAAGAAAAAAGGCAAGATTGATGAGGGTCTGGCCAAGGTTTTGAGGGCGCAACCGACTGAGGGTTGCCTTGGCATTGGCCACACGCGCTGGGCCACGCATGGCCCGCCCGCTGACGAAAATTCCCACCCGCACCTCGACCAAACCGGACGCATTGCCGTCGTGCACAACGGCGTGATTGAAAATTACGACCGCATCAAAAACAAGCTGGTGCAGTTGGGGCATGTTTTTCAATCCAGCACGGACACGGAAGTGCTGGCGCATTTGATCGGCGAGCATTACCAAAAGCACAAAGGGAAAAACGGAAATAGCAATCCATTGGCGCTCGCGGTTTGCGATGCGTTGCGCGAGGTCATCGGCACTTACGGGCTCGCGGTCATCAGCGCCGATCAGCCAAACACGATTGTTGGCGCGCGCCGCGGTTCGCCGCTGATCATTGGTATTGGCAATGGAGAGAATTTTGTCGCGAGCGACGCCAACGCCATTGTCGCGCATACGCGCGAAGTGGTTTACCTGAACGATTACGACGTGGCGACGATCACGCCGGACCGTTTTGACGTGCAGAATCTCGGCACGGATACCGCGAACGTGCAGATCAGCAAATTGGAATTTAATTCCCAGGACGCAGAGCGCGGAGAATACGCGCATTACATGCTCAAGGAAATTTATGAGCAACCCCGCACGGTGGAAAATGCCTTGCGCGGGCGCATTGATTTTGAAGGCGCGACGGCGAAATTCGGCGG
>DASZPR010000119.1:0-5013 GCA_035550235.1 Verrucomicrobiia bacterium
TGTCTCATGCCGATTGGTCGGCGGCGGTGGACAAGGCGGTAGCGGAGTTCAACCAATCGCCCTACGTCCTGCAGCGCTATCACCATCCAAAATTGGTCGAAGCGCAGTGGTATGATTTTTCCGGCAACCAGGTGGTGCCGATGAAAGGCCGCGCGCGGCTTTGCCCGTATTATTTTGTCGGCGGCGATGGCGATTCCGCTCGCGCGCAACTCGGTGGCGTGCTCGCCACGATTTGTCCGCCGGACAAAAAAATCATTCACGGCATGACCGAGGCGATTTTCGCGCCGTGTTCGGTATGAACCCGTTGCTCGAATACGTTCTTTTTGCCTTCAGCTCGTTGTTCATCATCGTGGACCCGCTCGCCACGATTCCCGCTTTCATTTCCATGACAAGCGAAGATTCAGTGAAGGAACGCCAACGCATGGCGCGGCTGGCGTGCACCGCGATGGCCGTGGTGTTGATCATCTTCGCGGTGGCGGGCAGATGGATTTTTAAATTCCTGAGCATCACCATGCCGGCGTTTCAAGTGGCCGCCAGCCTTGTGCTGATGCTGGTTGCGCTCGACATGTTGCGCGCCCAACGCTCGCGCGTGCATGAAACCCGGGAGGAAACTGCCGAAGGTGCCAATAAAACCGACATTGCCATCACGCCGCTCGCCGTGCCGATGCTCGCCGGTCCCGGCGCAATTTCCACAGTGATCGTTCTACAATCGAAAGCCGCCGATGTGCTGCAACATGCGGCCCTGTTCGGCTGCATTGTGGCGGTTTCAATCGTGAGCTATTTGATTTTACGTGTCGCCGCACGAGGTGCGGGATGGCTGAGCCCCATTGCGCTCCGGATCACGACACGCATCATGGGGTTGCTGCTGGCGGCGGTTGCGATTCAGTTCCTGCTTAATGCGCTGCAGCTTTTGGGCATTCTGTTACCGCGACCGAGTTGACTATTTCGTCAATTTCATCTGAATCGCCGCCACCTGTTCGGGACTCATCTGAGGTATTTTCGGGTGAACTGGATTTGCCGGCGCAGTTGCGGGATTTGACATTTGTGGCTGCAGCGGCGCGACCGACATCGGGGCAACCGCCGGCGCTGGATTCGCCCTGAACGGCATCGCCGGAGCGACGCTGGGTTGGGCTGGTTTAAAATCTGCAGGCTGCGCGGGCATCGGCGGAATCTCCATGGGAGCCGGACGCGGCTCTTCGGAGGCTTTCATCTTCAAGGTCGAGGCCCCCGGGCCCGACTCGCGGCGCTTTTTGGCCACATCGATGCGCTGGCGCATGAGTGTGCGATTCACACAATACAACAACGCCGTTTCTTCCGTGACCAAATTTTCTTCGTAAGCCTTGAGCAACGATTGTTCAAACGTGTGCCAACCGGAGGTGCTGGCCGCTTCGATGATATCCGACAGCCGGCGATTTTCATTTTCGCCCAGCGCAATGGCTTCGCGGCTACGCATGTTGCTGCCCAATAATTCCGTGACGAGCAACCGGCCGCCACCTTGCTTGGGCACCAGGCGCTGGCTGATGACGTAACGCAGCGTCTCCGCCAGGCGATCACGCACCTGCTTTTCCTCCTCGGTATCGAACATGCCCAAAATACGATTGATCGTCTGCGCCGCGCTGATGGTGTGCAGCGTGCTGTAAACGACGTGGCCGGTTTCGGCGGCGGTCAGCGCGATTTCCATTGTCTCGCGGTCGCGAATTTCGCCGACCAAAATAATTTTCGGCGCCTGGCGCAACGCCGCGCGCAAACCATCCGCAAACGCAAAAAAGTCGCGCCCCATTTCGCGCTGGCTGAACGTGGCCTTGATATGCGGGTGCATGAATTCAATCGGATCCTCCAGGGTCACGATATGAACCTCGCCGTTTTGGTTGACCTCATTCAACAACGCCGCGAGCGTGGTTGTCTTGCCGCTGCCGGTGCCGCCCGTGACGAAAACGATGCCATTCTTTTCCTTGATGATTTCGCGAAACACCGGCGCGAGTTTCAATTTTTCAATGGATGGAATTTGCGTGTTCAGTTTGCGCAGAACCATCGCGTAATTTCCGTTCTGCTTGTAAATGTTGACGCGAAACCGGCAGAAGCCAGGCAGTTGATAACTGCAATCGCACGAACCGGCCTTGGCCATGTCCTGGATCAGCCGTTGATTCTCGTTGATAATGACCTTGGCCCAACCCTCGATGCGCACGCTATTGAGCAACGCTTCGTCAGGTGTCCGTTTGAATGGCGTGAGCTTGCCGTGATTCTCCACTTGCGGATGACGGTCCACCACGAAAAGCAAATCAGACGCTCCTTCAGAGCTCTCAATCATTGCCTTCAACAATTGATCAAATTCTTCTTTCATAAGATGCCAAACCATTTTCCCAACCCGAGATCAACGTAGGACAGGCGTCTCGCCTGTCTCCATCTTCTCGATGCCAACCAAGCCGAGACCACATGCTCGCCTTCCGGCATCGTTCTATGCCGAAGCGAGATGAGACAAACTGATGCGCCCAAGGCACATCAGTGCACGAAACGCAGCTAATTTCATGCCGCGACCGGCCATAAATTGCTCGACCTAAACAAAATTAGATTAGCGGGCGTTTTGCGGTAACTTGCCTAAAACGAGTGAGCGGCGCCTCCATTTCCCCCCGCATGCGATTGGTCAAAACCATCGCCTGGCTGACGCTTGCGTTCTGGCTGGTTCAATCCCTCGCGTTCATTGCGCTTTTTGCATCATCATTTAGCGATCTCATTGTGAGGCTCTTCATCGCCCTTGGGGCGCCTGTGCCGCGGACGTCTTTGGAAGCGTTTCTTTCCGGCGCAATGAACGTTTTGTCCTGGCCGGTGCGAGCGTTGTTCTCATCAACCTGGTCCCAGGCCAACACTATCACGGCGATTTTGCTATTGGCCCTCAACAGCCTTATTTGGGCAATCCTCATTGCGATGATTCAATTCTTTCTCAAGCGAAACCAGCCGTCGAAGATGTCCCATTCCTGAGACACTCAAACTGTCGCAGCAAAAACTTGGACATTCGGCGAAATTTTGTATTCTCTCTCGTCTGCAAATGGAACAACAACACTCGTTGGATACATTGATGGAACAGCGCAAGGCCAAGCTCGCGGCCCTGCGCGCCAAGGGCATTGATCCCTTCAAAAACAAATTTACCCCCTCGGAAACCTGCCACGCCGCGCGCTCGAATTATACCGAAGGCCGCGAGGTCGCCGTCGCCGGGCGCATCACCGCGCATCGCGACATGGGCAAAAGCATGTTCATCGACGTGCGCGACCAGAGCGGTCGCATCCAGGTTTACGCGCAAAAAAATGTCCTCGGCGACGAGCAATGGGATATTTTCACGCATCTCGATTTGGGCGATTTCATCGGCGTGCGCGGAACGTTGTTTACGACCAAGACCGGTGAGATTTCCATCAAGCTCGCGAGCTTCACCATTCTCGCGAAATCGCTCCGCCCGCCTCCAGCGAAGTATTACGGCCTGGAAGACACGGAGATTCGCTATCGGCAGCGCTACCTGGATTTAATCGCAAACCCGGCGGTCAAGGACGTGTTCCTGATGCGCAGCGAAGTCATTCGCGAGATCAGGAATTTTCTGCACGACCGCGGTTTTGTGGAAGTGGAAACGCCGATGATGCAGGCAATTCCCGGCGGCGCGGCGGCCCGGCCATTCATCACCAAGCACGAAGCGCTCGGCTGCAATTTTTACCTCCGCATCGCGCTCGAACTCTATCTCAAGCGCTTGCTCGTCGGCGGTATTGACCGCGTGTTCGAGATTGGCCGCAACTTTCGCAATGAAGGTCTCTCGCGCAAACACAATCCGGAATTCACCATGCTCGAGGCCTACCAGGCTTACGGCGATTACGAGAGCATGATGGAGCTGGTGCAGGGAATGGTTTGCCACGTGGCGGAAAATGTTTTGGATACGCTAACGATTGAGCACAAGGACGCCGAAGGCAAAGTCACAAAGACGATTGATTTGAAACCGCCGTGGCGCCGCGCCAAATATAAGGATCTCGTCCGCGAAAAAGCCGGAGCAGATTGGTTCGACGTCCCGCCTGCCGAACGGCGACGCCGCGCCATCGAGGATTTGAAACTCGGCGGCGATATTGGGACGAATTACGAAGACTTCGAAGTCACCGGCGCGGTGTTCGAGAAATTGATTGAGCCCACGTTGATTCAACCGACCTTCGTCACGCATCTGCCGAAGGAACTTGTGCCGCTCGCGAAACTTTCCGCGGAAGATCCGACTACGGTGGAAGTATTCGAGTGCTGCATCAACGGCCAGGAAATCGCGCCCGCTTACACAGAGCAAAACGATCCCATCGAACAGCGCGAACGCCTGCAACACCAGGCCGGCGGTGAACAGCAAAAACTCGACGAGGATTTTCTCATCGCGCTCGAACACGGCATGCCGCCCGCCGGCGGCATGGGCATGGGCATCGACCGCCTCTGCATGATGCTCCTCGGCCAGGAAAGCATCCGCGACGTGATTTTGTTCCCGCAGTTGAAGCCGAAATAAATGTGCTGACGGCATCTTGCCGGCAGTTCTGAAATTCGAAATTATAATTATTCTGCCGGCGAGACGCCGGCAGCACGTTCAATCATGCAACAACTCATCGAAGGCGTTCATCGGTTTCGGACCGACGAGTTCGGAAACTATCGTTCATTGTTCCAGCGGCTATCGCGCGAAGGGCAGAATCCGCACACCTTGTTCATCACGTGTTCGGATTCGCGCGTGCTCGCCGAACTCATCACCCAAAGCAAACCGGGCGATTTGTTCGTGGTCAAAAACATCGGCAACATCGTGCCGTCCGCCGCCGTCACCGGCAGCACCAACTCCACCGCCGCGGCCATTGAATTCGCCGTGGAAGTGCTCCGTGTCAGCGACATTGTGGTTTGCGGCCATTCGCAATGCGGCGCCATGACTGCCTTGCTCGACGACGCCCCTCTATCAAACCGGATGCCGCACGTGCGCGACTGGTTGAACGTGGCCGCGCCGGTCCGCGAAATTGTGAGCACCCA
>DASZPR010000120.1:0-10640 GCA_035550235.1 Verrucomicrobiia bacterium
TGGGGCTGTTTGCGGCGAGAGGGGGTTATACCGACAAAGATTCGTTATTCATCTTGCTCACGGCAAGAGTGGTAGCGCCGTCCGCGAAGCCTAATGGGTCAACGGGCACGAGCAGTGGATTAAAGAAGGCGTCAGATCCAGCAGTGCTTTTAAGTGATGGGAAAATTCTGTTTCAACAGGGAAAAATGGATGAGGCGGAGAGGAAGTTGCAGGAGGTTCTGGTGAGGGAGCCGAATAATCAGGCGGCGCTTTATTATTTGAGTTTGATTAAACAAGCGAGAGCGCAGGTGGATCAAAATATTCCAAGCCTTGCCCGGAACGTTCCGGGGCCGGAGGGTGCGCCAGCCAATGAACGCAGCGAATCGCCGCGGCAGAAGATTTCTCAAAAATTGAATGACATTACTTTTGACAAGGTTTCCTATGCAAACTCGACATTGGTCGAGGTCATAAGAAATCTCACAGAGCAGGCAACACGGTGGGATCCCGATCGGGAAGGGATCAACTTTTTACTCAACAGAAATCAGTTCGGGCCAGATTTTGATCCCAGAACGGGACAACCGCGCTCCCCAGCATCAGACGTCGATCTGACTTCAGTAAAAGTTAATGTAGACCGGCGAAACGTTCGGTTGGTGGATGTGCTGGATGCCATTGTGAAAAGCGCGGATCATCCGATTAAATATTCGATCTTCGATTACGGCGTGGAGTTCTCTTTTCACGACACAAACGCAGTGGAATTGCACACGCGGACTTTTAGAGTGGATATGGAGAAGTTCTTTGAAAAATATCCAGTGGTTGCCTCCCCATATGGAACGAACTCAGAAACTACGGCCATTCAGATAACAGTGATAAAGTTTTTCAATGATGTGGGGGTGAATTTGGCAGCGCCGAAAAGTGTTTTCTTCAACGACCGGCAAGGGACGTTGACGGTTCGCGCGACGGATGAAGATTTGGAACGCATTCAATCGGCGCTCGATGCCGGAAAATTATCGCTGCCGCGAGTCTTCGCGGGAGCCGATGCAGCCGGCTTCAGTGCATTCACGAGGACGTTCAAAGTGGATGTGAACACGTTTTTCCTGGAACTAGAAAAAAGAGGTGTCATTTCCCCGCAGACCAATGCAATCGTTTCCACAGCAGCAACGCCCTCCGGCCAACGGTCGATCCGAGGCATCGTGACCGACAGTGACCAGTCTACATTTCGAGTGAACGTTCAAAACGGTTTGTTGACCTATTTTCGCGGCCAGGGCGTGGATTTGCAGGCGCCGAAAAGTATTTTCTATAATGACCGGCAAAGCACGTTGACGATTCGGGCAACGAAGGAGGATTTGGACACCATCGAACAACTGCTCAATGTGTTAAACACGCCAACTCCGCAGGTGACCGTCAAAGCGCGGTTTGTGGAGGTGGATGAAGAACTTTTAAAGACGCTGCTGGCCAGCGGCTTTGCGGCGTCGACCAACCGCACGCAGGATAGAATCCTGACCGAAGAACAATTGAGGCCGATTTTGAGAGGGTTGAACTTGATCCACGAAGGCGAGGTCACGACGTTGAGCGGGCGGCAGGCGAATTTTCAGGTTGTCGATGTGCAGGACGTGCTCTTTTTCGGGACCAACAAGACGGCAATGCTGCCTATTAAGACCAACGCGATGCCGTTTGGCACATTCCTGGATGTGATTCCAGTAGTCGCCGTGGATGGTTATGCCATTCAATTGAAAGTCATTCCCAGCGTGACGGAATTTCTCGGCTATCAAGCATACGCCGCCAATACCACTCCGATGGCAAAAATTCGCCGCCGGACAACGACGATGGATGCGATTATTCAGGATGGGTCCACGCTCATGGTGGGAGATTTAGGGGATGAATGGGTGGTCACGAAGCCGGACGGCACCGTGGCACGGCATCCGTTCGATGCCGACCATGGCAAACCAATGGTTGTCTTCGTCACGGCGACGATCATTGATGCGGCGGGAAATCGCGTGCATGGAGATAACGCAAACGCGGGGACGAAATCAATGCCGGCGCGGACGATATCTTACGAAACGAAGTAGCTGGTTTTTCGCTGCTGCCGTGAGGTCTAATTAGAGCCGCCTTACCTCGGCTGCTACGGGATAAAATATTTTCAGGTATTTTTGGCTTGGACAGGCCGTGTCCTACCCCCTCTGTCAGGATGGTCGCATAACAAAGGCAAACGATTATGACGACCAACGAACAGATGGAACTGACACTCGGAAAAGCGAAGGTGTGCAAGTCGGTGAATCGGCCGCAGCGCCGGTTGAGCCGGGCCAATTGGTGGTTCCAACAGATGCGCGAGGTGGTGGACCGGGCCGTGGATTGGCAGCCATCCCGCCCTGCCCGCCCGGAACAGATTTATTTCCCTGAATAATTTTGTGGCAGCCGAGGAAACACGCCTCGGAGGGTTCAAGGGGTGAGGCCACTGCGCCTCGGCTGCCACTGTAAAAGTTTTGTCGCCTTCGAAAAGGCGAACGCTCGCGCCGGGTCGGAGACCGGCGCTCCGGACTTGGAGGGAAACCACCGCGCGCCGGTTATCGCCCCACAACAGCGTAACCGGCGCGCACAAATTCCCGGATGACATCCAGCTCTTCCTCGCCCGCGATGGTGTGGGCTTTTTCGAATTGGCGAAATTGGAGGTTGAGCCCGGCATCTTCCAGCATCTTCATTTGCGGGCGCGATTTCGCGAATGGAACCATGGTGTCTTTGGTGCCGTGCGTGACGAGAAGGCGTTGTTGTTTGGCGACTGGCGAAAGTTCCGTGAGCAGTTTTTCCGGTTCACAGACGTACCCACTGATGCCGACGATGCCGGCGAAGCGATGCGGGTAGCGCAAGCCGACATCGAGGGACATGAGGCAGCCTTGGGAAAATCCGCCGAGGGTGGTTTGCTCGGTGGGGAAGCCACCGGCGCGTTGGGCATCGAGGAGTTGAAAGAGTAATTTCCGGCTGCGTTCCACGCCGGGGACGCTATCACTGTGATCGCCGGTGAAATCATACCAGGAATGGCCGCCGTAATATTCGTCAGGGGCGTTGACGAGCAGGTAATTCATCCAGGGCAGGCGCATGGCTTCGGGAAGCCAGCGGTAGCCCTCGATGCTGTCGCCGAGGCCGTGGAGCATGATCCAGAGGCAGCGGGATTTCGGTTCCTGGGCGGGAATGAATTCGTGATACAGCGGTTGCATGCGTGGATGAAGATAGGCAGTTTTTTGAGCGGGGGCAAATGGAGTCGTGACCGATGGAACTGATTGCTCTTGGGATTACCACCCCTGTCCCTTCATCAACTCCTGAAACATCCAACACCGAACATCGAACAACCAACATCCAAAAGTCGGAGGCATTGGTTGCGATGAATCGCGTTTAGGGCGAGTTGGTGGCGAGGGCTTTGAGGCGGTTGGCTTCCGCGTCGGCCCAATCGGCGAGGGCGTTTCTTTGTTCGCCTGTCAATCGGGCCGCTTTGTGAATTTTCGCGTAGCTTGGCAGAGGCATATCGCCTTCGCGCACGCTGTCACTGATGTGAGTCCATTTTTTCGCGGCTTTCTGGGCGTCGTTGTGCGGCCATTCAGAAAAGTTCAGGCGTTCGCGGGCGTCGACGACGTGGCTGTTCAACCACCAGGAGACTGGCACGACGTGTCCATACCAGGGCCAGCGCGTTTCGTAGGAATGACAGTCATAGCAGGCGTTGCGCAAAATGGCGGTGATTTGCGGCGGGGGCGGGTTGGTGCTGAGCATATCGTGCCCGGGTGTGACGGCGGGATTGGTGTGGCCGGCGTTCGTGAGTTGCAACAGGGCGAACGCGGCGAGCACAGCGATTAAAAACCATTTTAAACGGCACTTCACAATAATTAGAGGTTAGGATTCAGACATTGTTCCGTAAAAGCAATCTTCCTCTTGGGAAAACGGGAAACTTTTAAGAGTCGCAACGTATTCGCGCCGGGTCGGAGACCGGCGCTCCAATTTTGGCAGAGGTTTCATCCAAGGAGAAGACCCGCGGCGGAAGAGAATATTCCCGGGAAGCTACAATATGCGCGCAAAACCCCTGACGTTAGCTGTAATGATTCAGGTTTGCGAAAATTTTCCGCGTGCTTTTTTCGGAAAAAGCATTTAATTGTCCACATGACTATTTGGCTTTTAGCCGTGCTTTTTTTGGCGGCGTCGGCTGCGTTGGGTTTGCGCCAGGGCGCAATTCGCGTGTTGTTTTCTTTCCTGGGCATTGTGTTTGGCGGATTGCTGGCGTCACCGCTGGGCCATTTATTCAAGCCGATGGTGGCTTCGATGGGTTTGACGAACCCGGTATGGGTCGCGCTGCTGCCAGCGGGCATTGGATTCCTGATCGTGCTGACCATTTTCAAGGTGGCGGGCGCGGTGCTTGGCAAGAAGGCGGATTTGCATTTCAAATACAATACGGGTGAGCTGCAGCAGGCGATGTGGGAGCGGTTGAATCATCGCCTCGGGATGTGCGTCGGGTTTTTCAATGGCGCGGCTTACCTGGTGCTGATTGTGGCGCCGATTTATATGGTCAGCTATTGGACGGTGCAGATGGCGACGCCGGGACAGGATCCGAAGGCGATGCAAATCGTCAATCGCATGGGCAAGGATTTGGAAACGACGGGGATGAATCGCGTGGCCGTGTCGGTGAACCGGATGCCGACAAATTATTATCTCGCCGGCGACATCGTGGGGCTGATTTACAAGAACCCGTTGCTGGAGGCGCGACTTTCGCGCTATCCGGCAATTATTGGGCTGGCGGAAAAACCGCAATTCCAGGACTTGGGAAATGACCAGGCTTTTACGGAGATGCGAATGAGGCAGGCCTCGGTGCTGGACCTCCTGAACTATCCCAAGGTACAGGCGATTATCCAAAGCCCGGAGACGATGAAGTCGATCACGAATGCATTGCTGCCGAACCTGGCGGACTTGCAGAATTTTTTGCTGACGGCGAAATCGCAGACGTTCAGTGAAGAGATTTATGGCCGCTGGGATTTTGATGCGTTTACCACCATGTCGCTCTTCCGCAAGGCGCACCCAAACATAACAGCGGTGGAGGCGAAGAAACGGCGGGATGCGTACAGGGCGGATTTCACGAAAACCACATTCACCGCGGCGCCCGGCGATCTCGCGGTGCTGAAAAATTATCCGCACCTCAACGTGGCTACGCGGCCGCCGACGATTGAACTCCAAAATTCAACCGGGCAATGGAGCGGGATCAATGGAACTTACACGGTGAATCTGCAAATTGACGGGAAGGATCAGCAGCTCTCCGGAGAAATCCACGGGGACCGGCTGGCGCTAAGCAATAACGAGATAACCCTCGGATTCGTGCGGGAGGATTGACGGCGGATCGGTTTGGAGCGCCGATCTCCCATCGGCGCGTTTCGCGTCGCTTCGCTATACTGGCGCGTTCCGAGACCGGCGCTTCGGGGCAGTATTACAATGTGGTTTGAGGATTCCTTCGCCAATTGCTGGTGATGGCGAGCCACTGCTGACTTCATAGCGTCGTCTCTTCATTTACTCCGCGAAGCGTTTTAACCCTTATCAGGCAATAGTCTTAAGTGTTCACACCTATGGACGGAAAGCGACGGCTTGCTATAGTCGTTTTCAGTTCCACATGAAATCATTTGCTGCCATGGCAAATTGTATGACCGACGGTTAGTCACTTTCCTGCCACTTGAATTATGGGTCTATAGGGCGGGCGTTTCCGACAATTTTGAATTGATGGATGATTCTGGGCTTTTGGGCAATCGGCGTTACGCACAATTTTTGCGCGGCACCATTGTTTCACCGAACGAAATTTCCGCATTTTGATTTCCTCCGGCCAGGCGCGGGTGTGCCTGGCATCCGAAACAACAAACAAAACAAAAACAAAGGGTCCCAATGAGCACACGAGTCCAAAAATTAGTCCTCTCCGCTCTCATGGCGGGTTGTGTAACAATCGCGGCAAACGCCAGCACCGGAACCGATCACGGTTTCTTCTGGCAATGCTATGTCAGTGGCGGGTCCGCCAGCATATCTTTTCCCAGCGCGGGCACGTACCCCGGCAATTTCGCGGTCACCTGGAGCAACGTCGGCGACGTGGTGGCGGGCAAAGGTTGGAATCCAGGGTCATCGCACTCCATCGGCTACAACATTGGTTCCCTGAACGGCAGTTACAACAACTTCAGTGTCTACGGGTGGACGACCAGCCCGCTCATTGAATATTATATCTGTGAGAAGGGTTCGGTGGCGAGCGGGTCAGTTATCAATTCCATCAGCAGCGATGGGCACACTTATAACTTCTACAAACATCAACAAGTGAACCAGCCTTCCATTCAGGGTACCGCAACGTTTTGGCAGTACCTGGATAATTGGGGCGGCTCTTCGGTCGGCGCAAATCACACTGTGACTACGGCCAATCACATCAACAACTGGAGAAGCCACGGCGGCCAGGGTTTTGGCTCTTACAACCTCCAGATATTGGCGGTGGAGGCCTATGGCAATAAGAGCGGGAACTGCAATGCCACAGTCTGGGGCCAATAATCATCCCTGAAGCAACCCGGCGGGCCGCGCTTCGTGATGGAGCTCGGCCTGCCTTGTTTTCGACTCATGAGAAACTTATTCTTCCTGGCTCTCACGATCACTGTCAGCGTCATTCCGGCTTTTGCGCAAAAGGAGATGGGCAACCTGGCATTCGTCAAAGGCGGTCCTTTCAAAAACCCCAAGTGTACCAATTACTATGGAAAAAATATTACGCTCTCAGATTTTTATATCGGCAAATATGAAGTGAGCCAAAAGGAGTGGACGGAAATCATGGGAAGCAATCCCTCGTATTTCCAAGGCGACAATTTGCCGGTGGAAACGGTGAGTTGGTATGACTGTGTGGAGTATTGCAATAAGCGGAGCGCGAAAGAGGGTTTAAAGCCGTATTACGCCATCGATAGAAATCGCAAAGATACAAACAACCAGACGGTCGTTGATGCAATCAAATGGACGGTGATGATCAATGCGGGAGCCGATGGGTATCGATTGCCGACTGAAGCGGAGTGGGAATATGCCGCGAGTGGCGGGCAGTTGAGCAAGGGCTATACTTACAGCGGCGGCAACGACGTGATCCGGGCGGCGTGGTTTTGGCAAAACTCCGGCGATACTAATTTAATCGGCTTTTGGACGTGGCCGAGGGTCCAGGAAAATCATGATCGCACTCATCCGGTCGACAGCAAAGAGCCCAATGAGTTGGGGCTTTATAATATGTCCGGCAATGTCCGGGAATGGTGCGGGGACTGGGGCGGCGATTTGGACGCGAACGGAAATGGCCCCAAAGCGAGTTCTGCGGAAACCGGCCGGGCCTGGAAAGGCGGTTGTTGGATGGGCGGCGATTTCTGTTGCGAGGTGTCTTTCCGGGCGAACTTCGAAGCGAGCGGCAAAGGGCCGGACCAGGGATTCAGAGTGTGCCGGAGCCAACAGTGACTTTGCCGCCCGCCGAGATGCGGCGGTAATGCGCCCCGACCAAGCTACCCGTTAATTTCCACCCGTGAGATAGAATCGATCGTTAACGGGGGCAGTGCGGAGTTGCTGAATATCCTGAAATTGTTGAAAGAGCGAACCGGAAGCCATCGAGTTGGAACTGGTGTTTGGCTCGTTGGAAGCGAAATCCGAATTCCCAACCGGTATCGGAACGGCACCGTCACTGGTGTTGGCCGCTACGGCGGCTCCAGTGGGTTCGGATGATATGACACTGGAAACGAGGAACGCGCAAACGGCGGTGCCAAAGGCTCCCGCAAAAATGGGCTTCACGTCAAACACACGAAGGAACCGGCTAAACAAGGAACGAGTTGCTCCGATTTCGTCGCCGGTATCGCCGGCTTTGATGCGCGCCATGACGTCGCGTGAGAAACGGTCAAAGTAGCCCGGCGGCGGAATCTCGTGGCGTTTGAGGGCCAGGAGTTGCCGCAATGAATCAAAATTTTCCGAATCTGGGTTCATAGCTATTTCAAATAATCTGCCAAAAAACCTTGGAGTTGTTGCCGTGCGTAAAACAGCCGCGACCGGACGGTCCCGATGTTGCAGCCCATGATTTTTGCGATTTCTTCATGTGACAGCCCCTGCACATCGTGCAGTGTAACTACCAATCTATGAGGTTCTGACAGTTTTTGCATGCCCTCGTTCAATTTTTCCTGCAATTCGGTCAGGCCCGCTTCTCTCCTCGGAGTCTTGTCGGAAATGAGGGCAACGAGGTCGGGGTCGTGCTCGGCGTTAAAGTCCAAATCGTTCAGACTCATCTGGGAACGATTTTTGCGTTGCTTGAGAAAGTTGATGGTTTTATTGACGGCGATGCGGTAGACCCAGGTGTAAAAACTGGAGCCGCCCTTGAAGGATTTTAAGGCCTGAAAACCCTTGATGAACGCTTCCTGCGCGAGGTCGTTGGCGTCCTCGTGGTTGGAAGTCATGTGATAGACGGTGGCGTAGATGCGCTCCTGATAGCGTTGCACCAATTGATCGTAGGCGGACAAATCGCCTTTTTGAGCGCGTCTGACCAAATCGCCTTCCTCAATGACAGCGGGCTCGGCCTGTTCATGGGCCGGGACGCGGTTGAGCGCATCGCCGGGCTTGCCGGAAATCGGTTCGGTCATAGTTAGGGCCGCTTCACGCATGACTTCCCAAAGCATCCGTTTGCAGCGCGAGATATTCGGTCACGCCCAACAGACTTTCACGCCCCCGTGACTCCGGCAACTCACTCAAGGCCTGGCGTGCGGTTTCCAGATAATTATGAACACTTCTGAGTGACGGCGCGAGCGTTTGGTATTTCGACAACAAAGCCCCGACTTCGCTCAAAGTTCCGTTGCGGCAATTTTGGACCAGCGCCTCAAGGCGAGTGCGGTCTGGCCCGTTTGCCCGTTCCCACAGGAGGAGGATCGGCAAGGTTAACTTGCCTTTGGCGAGGTCGGTGCCAAGGGATTTCCCGGCGGCAACCTCGGATCCGAACAAATCAACACAATCATCCCAAACCTGGTAAGCCGTGCCAAAGGCGAGGCCAAATCGCCGCAGGGCAGACCTTTGCGCAACGGTCGCCCCACTCAGGAAGGCGGCCAATTCGCACGAAAGGGCGAATAATTCCGCCGTTTTCATTTCCAAGACGCGGAAATAATCATCGCGCGTGAATTGGAAGTTCCGGCGCCGCTGGGTCTGGAGAATTTCACCCGAACAGACGGTATTGGTGGCCTGCGCGACGGCGCGGCAAATTTCGGGCGTGGGAAAGCTGGCAGCCAGTTTCAACGCCTGGGCGAAGAGGCAGTCACCAAATAAGACGGCGATTTCGTTGCCCCAATTCGCGGCCAAAGTGGGCCGGGCACGGCGAATTTCGGCTTCGTCCATCACATCGTCGTGGACAAGGGTCGCCAAATGCACCATTTCGATGATGACGGCGACGGTAACGTGGGAATCGTTGGTACCGCCGAGGGCATTGGCGGAGAGCGCGACCAAAGCGGGACGCAAGTGCTTGCCGTTGCCGTTCAAGGCGTATTCGGCATAGGGCGTCAGGGCAGCGTCGAACTCGTTCACTTGTCCGGCGAGGCGCGTGTGCACCGCGTCGAGGAACGGTTCAACCGGTTCAACAATCTGCTTCCATGAAATAATCCCCTCGGATTTGAGCGGTTTGGTCGCAGGCGCTGACACCACTTTGGATTCAGCAGCTAACATCTTTAAGCAATCTAAAGTTGGCAGCAATCCAAGTCAAACCTGTTCATGGAATGACAATTTGTGGGATACGAGGCAAATCGCCCAAAACGAAGCGCGAGGATGCGCTGCCGTCCCGCCGGTAAGGACGCACAACTGCCGGCGCTCCCATGTTCTACAAACGCACCGGGTTGGAGATGGGCGCGCCGGGCCTCTCGCGCAATGGCGCAGGGGCCTCCAAAGGGGCGGGGGCTGGTTGTGGCACGGCCGATAGCGTGAACCAAAAGCGGCTGCCGACTCCGGGAGTGGATTCGACACCGACGGTGCCCCCCATTTTCTCAATGCTACGTTTGACGATGGCGAGGCCGATGCCGGTGCCATTGGGGTTGTCGGCGGGCGACAAACGCTCGAACACGCCGAAAATGCGTTCGCGAAACCGCGGATCGATCCCTATTCCATTGTCGATGACCGAGATTCTGACGTTAGACGATTCCTTTTCCGAACGGATGCGCACGTCGGGAGGGCGTCCAGGGCTGGAGAATTTCAAAGCGTTCGCGACCAAATTCACGAGGACGCGTTCAATGCCTACGGGATCGCCCATGACATGGGTTGCAGCCAGTTCGAAAGAGAGCTGGCCGTTGGTGCGCCCGACTTCATCGGCGAACAAGCGGCGGACTCTTTTGGTAACGGTGTTTAAATCCACGGGGGTGGTCTGGAAATCTTTGCGGCTCAGGTCAGTATAGGCCAGCAAGTCGAGAATAAGCCGTCCCATGCGATCTGCGGAATTGCGGATACGATGCACCGCAGTCGCGGTCTCGGAATCGAATTCCGAACCGCGGTCGGCAATGAGCAGGTCGGCGAAACCTTCAATGGCCCGCAAAGGCGCCCGCAAATCGTGGGCGAGCGTGTAGCAGAAAGCCTCCAATTGGCGGTTGGATTCGTTGAGCGCGGCGGTGCGTTGCTTGACCTTGTCCTCGAGTTGGGCGTTG
>DASZPR010000121.1:0-3081 GCA_035550235.1 Verrucomicrobiia bacterium
TGCTTTCGTGCAATTTCCCCAAAATACCGCCTTTATCCGCCAGAAAAAGTAACCCCGTCAGTGAGACCAGCAGCCCCGTCGACCAGATCAACGACCAGCGCGGGCGTTCCAGCAAGTAATGCATGAAGCCGAACAGGAAGGCCGCGCCGAAAATCGCGATGAGCAAGGGCAGAACGTAGGCTACCATCCCGAACACGAGGAAGATCCACCAGGAAATATACGCGCCGAGGGGCCCGATCCAATTGTGCGCCGGCCGCATCGGGGGATTGTTGAGAAAACGGATATCGTGCGGGTCGAATGATAACTGGGCCATCAGCAGCAGCAGTGCTGCGAGGAGCAACACCACGCCGATGATATCATCAAAACCGCGCGAAGAGCCGGAGTCTGCCTTTCGTGACATAGGCCCAGACTAACAGCGAAAAGTTGTACGTGACAAGAAACGAGTGTACGCCCACAGGGTTCACTCATTTAAAATCCAAAAGATTCAGGGCATTGGGATCGAACTTCGTCGAATTGCGTTGAGGAGCGTCCGACGAGGAAACGTCGCGTATGCTATTTTCAATCTTCTGAAAGCGATAATCATGATAGAAAACAACTTCCCCATTTGCTTGTGGTTCAAATGGGAAAGTTGAAATTTTAATTCAAAGCAAATTTATGTCCGTCCCAAAATCCGAAAAAGACTGGAAAAGGGCGCAACTTGGCACCCGCACCAGAGCACGGCTGTGCTGAAAGCCAGCCGCAGCAACTCGATTCATTCCAAGATCGCTGAAACGACCATCATACGTTCTTTCCGAGGGTGCTGCGGCTGGTCTTCAACACAGCCGCCCTCCTATCGGTGGTGCGGGTGCGAAGTTACGCCCGCTGGAAAAATGACTCTTCAAATTTAGATGCGTTTCCCCTGAGACCCCTCTCTCGATACTCGACACTCGACCCTGAGCCGCTCGACGGTTAAATTTCCCCATCGGCATGGCGAAAAAGATTTCCAGGTTTCAGCGATTTAAGCAGGAAGCCCAGGCTTTGTGGGACGAGGGCTTTCGTCCCGACAACGAACCGTCCCGGCTCCATAGATTCCTTCACTTTTGGGTGCTGGTCGGGAAAAGCTTCGTGCGCAACCGCTGCCCCTTGCGGGCTTCAGCGCTTTCCTACACCACCCTGCTGGCATTGATACCAATGCTCGCCGTGGCGATGAGCGTCACCACCAGCCTGCTGAAGAAAGAAGGCAAGGTCCAAATCGAAAACTTCATCGAAAGTTTCGTTTCCAAAATGGTCCCACCGGCCGGCGACGAGACAAATGCCCTTCCCGCCAAAGCCGTTTCCCCCAACGCTCAACCATCAAAAAATTCTCAATCTCCCGTTCCGACGAATTCCGTTGAGTTCACCACGAATGTTTCCAACAGCAGCGGAGTCACGAACGCAATCATCGCGACCCTCCCGAATACCAATCACGTTGCCGCCGCGCCGAATCCGGAAAAAGAGCCGGATGCGACTGATTTGCGGCTGTCCGCCGCGCAAAAAAAGGTTGCGAACCAGATTTATGGGTTTGTTCAAAACGTGCAAAGCGGCGCCATCGCGGGCATCGGCATGTTGTTTATCGTTTACGCCGCGATTCGCATGTTGAGCCAGATCGAAAAAACCTTCAACGACATCTGGGGCGTGACCCGCGGGCGTAGCTGGTGGATGAGCATCGTGCTCTATTGGACCACGATTACGCTGGGCCCGCTGTTGCTCGTGGGCGTGGTGGGGTTGGCCAGTGGCCCGCATCTTCAATCCACGCAGAAATTCCTCATGAAAATGCCGGGCATCGGCGCGGTTACTTTCAAGCTGTTGCCGCTCATCTTGCTTTGGCTCGCCTTTGCGCTTTTTTATAAAGCGGTGCCAAACACCAAGGTTCGATTGAACGCCGCGCTCATTGGCGGATTCGTGGCGGGCACCGCCTGGCACGTGAATAACCTGCTGGCGTTTCTCTACGTTTCGCGCGTCGTCACCTACAGCAAAATGTACGGTGCCCTCGCATTGGTCCCCATCTTCATGCTGGGCCTTTATTTTTCCTGGATCATCCTCCTGTTTGGCGCCCAGGTCGCGTACGCGTATCAAAATCGCTCGCTCTATCTGCAAGAGCGCATCGCGGAAAACGTGAACCAGCGCGGCCGCGAGTTCGTGGCGCTGCGGTTAATGACCTGCATTGGCCAGCGTTTTCAACGCGGATTGCCGCCGCCAAGCAGCCAGGAAATGTCCGAGGAATTATGCATCCCCAGCCGCCTGGTGCAACAGGTCCTCCAAACGCTGATCGCCGCGCATCTCGTCATTGAAGTGACCGGCCTCGAGCCCGCCTACACCCCGGGCCGGCCGCTGGAACAGATCAACGCGCATCACCACCTGCAGGCGATGCGCGCGCGCGGGCAGGAATTGCTCACGCGCCATGAACCGGTCCGCGAAGAAGTCTATGGTGAATTCGCCCGCATCCAGGAAGCCGAAAAAAACGCCGCTTCAACCATCACCATGCTGGACCTGGTGCATCGCGCCAACACGCGGCTTGAACTCGCCGCTCCAAAAACAGAACCGGAATCGCTGCCTGAATTGGTGCCGGCGGTGAAGCCTGTCATCGAGCCGGAGCCGCAGCCGAAACAAACCGTTGAAGTGCCTCAACCGGTGGAAATGCCCAAACCACAGCAGGAAATTGTCGCGGAAGTTCCCCCGCCTCCGAAACAAACTGAAGAGATTGCGCCGCCGCATTCAGTGGCCGGGCCGGTGACGGATGAAGAAAGGGATTTTCCACTTTGAATTTTCACCCATGAGCATGGAAATGAAAATTTTGTTGCGAGTGGGTCTAATTCTAGGCCTCCTCCTTTCGTCAGTGCTGGTGTTAAGTTTCCTCGGGGCCATGTTTCGTCGGGAAGCCGTGAAACAGGATTTGTCCTGCCGTGGATGCGCGGCGGTCCGCATCTGGTGGATACCGATCGCCGCGTGGTTTTATCAGGGCGCGAGAACCTATTTCTCAGTCACCTACCGTGACCCCGGCGGCCTGCTTCATAAAGCTCGTTGCTATGTGTATGTATCGCTGATGAGTTCTCCATTCGGTCC
>DASZPR010000122.1:0-2439 GCA_035550235.1 Verrucomicrobiia bacterium
ATCAATATGCGGACGCCATGCGGCTGCGCCTGGAATTTGAGAAACGGCACATCGTGCCGCGCCCTTCCGCGCTCTCGACCCTGCGCTCCATCAAATCCCTCGGCTTGAAAACATGCCTCATTTCGGATTGTTCACCGGAACTGCCGCAAATTTGGAACGACACTCCGTTTGCACCCCTGTTCGACGACGCCGTTTTTTCCTGCGCCGTGGGCTTCCGCAAACCGAATCCCAAAATCTATCTCGAAGCCTGTCAGCGATTGAGCGTGCAACCGCCAGAATGTCTTTTCGTCGGCGATGGCGGCAGCCGGGAGCTTTCCGGCGCGACTCAGCTCGGTATCCCAGCCGTCCTGCTGGTTTCAGCCGTCGAACAGAATAATTCGGACACACACCGCATCGATGGTGAAGACTGGCGCGGACCCTCGATTCAGGATTTGAAAGAGCTATTGCCAATCCTCGCCGATGGCAGGAGGGTTAAATAATCTAAACGAGGAGAGAGCATGCCAAACCTGGAACGAGCCATCGCCATCGCCGTTGAAGCCCACGCCGGTCAGAAAGACCGCAGCGGCGCCTCCTATATTCTCCATCCGCTGCGCGTCATGGCCCGCGTCAGTACCGACGATGAAAAAATCGTCGCGATTTTGCACGACGTGGTCGAAGACACCGATTGGACCTTCGATGATTTAAGAAAAGAAGGCTTTTCCGAGGAAATAATTACCGCCCTCGATGGCGTCACCAAACGCGAAGGCGAACCTTACGAAGATTTTGTTAAACGCTCCGCCATGAACCCGCTCGCTCGCCGCGTGAAAATCGCCGACCTCGAAGACAACATGGACCTCCGCCGCAACGAGACGCTGTCACCAAAAGACCTTGAGCGATTCGACAAATATCTGCGCGCCTGGCGATTTCTGAACTCACCAAAAGCGTAGTATGCGAGCCTCCAAACTTACTCTGTATTTTTATTTGCTGGCGCTGTGCGCCGGCGTGACCAGATGTTTTCCCTCTCACGCCACCACTCGGATGGGCGTTTCCGGTATAATACTTGATACCAGAACTCTTGCTCCCGTCGCTGACGCCTCTATTTCATTCAACCGCTGCGACACGAATGCACCTTCCGTTGTCATCTCCCTAGCCGACGGTTCCTTTAATCTCCCCAAAGAAAAGCAGTGGCAAATCCGTTTTGTCGCCGGTGATTATCTTACGGATCTACTGATCGGCAGAACGATTTGCATTCGGCACAACGATTACGAAACAAAAGAAATCCCCGTTCAGCCGGAGGACGAGAAAGAACGCTTACGCACGAAAGCTAAATTGGGAACAATTCTCCTAAAACCACTCGCCAAAACTCATTGAACCACAGGCCTTTCTATTACCCATCCAGTTACTTCTCCCTTGACGCCACAATTATTAGTATGGTACAAAGTCGCCAACCACAATTAGCAGTGGGAATATGCGTTGCCCCAAATGCGGCTGTCAGGACGACAAAGTGATTGATTCCCGCGCGTCGCGCGAGGGAGCCACCATTCGCCGCCGCCGCCAATGCATCGCCTGCGGACATCGCTTCACCACTTACGAAGAAATTGAGCATCAAGGCCTTATGGTTCTCAAACGCGATGGCCGCCACGAGGAATTCTCGAAGGAAAAATTATTGTCCGGCATCAAGAAAGCCTGTCAGAAACGTCCCGTCAGCCCGAAGGTCATGGAAGATCTCGTGGAAAAAATTGTCGACGAAGCCACCAGCAAATACGAACGGGAAGTGCCCGGTGACGTGATCGGCAAGCTCGTAATGGAAGGTTTGCGCGGAATTGATGAGGTCGCCTACGTCCGCTACGCCAGTGTCTATCGGCGTTTCCAGGAAGCAACCGATTTCGTGCAGGAAGTCAAAAAACTGGAGGCTAAACAATGATCGCTCTCGCATTCGATTGCCTGTTGTTCCAAACCAGCAACGGCGAAAGCATTCCGTTTTCCGCCGAAATGATTTCCGTGGAGCTCACCGGCGAAGGCATCGGCGAGTTCGACCCGGAATTTCTCAAAGACGCCGCGAGCGCCGTATTCCACTATTTCAAACACGACCTCAAACGCGTCACGGTGACGGTGGGAGAATTTGCCGGCGCGCTCGAAAAAGTGCTGCGCGGTTTCGGCCTGCAATCCGAAGCGGACGAACAAAACGGCGAGCACACCGCGGAATTTCCGTTGGACGAAGAAACCTCTTCGGACCGCCGGGTGTTAAAGTCCGACTTGCGCCTGCTTGCCTCAGAATCGGGCAAAGGTTTTGAATTGTTTTTCTTCCCGCGCTTGCGCGATGAGATGCGCCAGCAATTATTGCAAAGCCCCGAAGTATTGCATTTCCGCGGCTTGCGCAGTTGCGTGAAGCAACTCACCGGCGCCCGGCGCTGGAGCGCGCGCTGCCAGACGTTGCAGGACCAAATCGTGGAATTCCTG
>DASZPR010000123.1:0-4466 GCA_035550235.1 Verrucomicrobiia bacterium
TCCCGGCAGCCCGATTCCCGCCACCGGCAATTGCAACCGCCGCGCCAGCAGCAGATAGAGCAATGACAGATTGATCGGGTTTCCCTTCCGCCGATCCACCACGCGATTCAAATAACTATTCTGCGGATCGTAATAACTCTCCTCGTCGCCGGAAAATCCCAGCTCATCAAAGAGATAATTATTCATTGTGGACAGGATTTCCTTGTCCGTCTCGGTGAAATCAATCCGTTCCCGGATCGCCGTCGCAAAATTATCCAGCAACGCCCGGTAAGCCTCCACATTGATGTCCGGATATTCCGTCATCGCCAGCAACCACACGCCTTCCTCGAGATCAAACTCCTCGCCGTGCTTCAGGCAAAACGCTAAAAACCACGTATCCGCCTCCTGCCGGTCAAAGTGCCGGACAATCTCCCGCGCGCGCCGACGCAGGACGGGATCGTTGCTCAATCGATACGGCCGCAACCATTCGCCGGCGTTTTCGCCAAAGGAAAGAATCTTCTCGCGAACCGTCTGGTAAATCGCGGGATCATCGTCGCCGAGCAAATTGACGAGCGCTTTCCGTTGGCTTTCCGAAAGCTCTTTCGCGGGCGTCGCTGTGAAAGGCACACTCATTCAAACTCTCCTGCTTCAATGAAGCAAACTTCGCGAAAGAATTCAATGAGGAACTGCGCAAAAACACGTGAAAAATACTGTGGCGAAAAAATCATCGCGGATTTCGTCCCGCGCTCGGCCGGCCCGACTTCGATTCCTTTTGCCGGGCTATTTCGTTGATTGTCTTCTCAAGCAATTCCCGCTGCTGTTCCCGCGCCTGCCGTTGCACACCCACGACATCAAGGAACGCAAACACAATGGCCAGCCCGGTACAAACGAAACACGCCATCCAATAAAGAAGGAATGGCACCCTCGCCAGCGACGATCGTAGTAGTATTTCGCCAAGGATGAGCATTACCACCGAGATGATCAGAAAAATCATCCCGCGTTTACGATGTGGGAGAAGGGAATTGCTGTCCATGACACAAAGGTAGCATTGAATTTATTTCGCACCGAGAGATTTTTAGGAGGTATTGCCCGCATAGTGGCACGCCGGCGTCTCGCCCGCGCGAATCCAGAATATTCGGACGACGCATTTGCCGCAAAAACCTGCTGGCGAATCCGCGGCCTCGTGTTATGGTTCGGTTCGTCCAAGCGCGCTTATGCAGATCACCAAACAACTCGCCATTTTTCTCGATAACCGCCCCGGCACCCTGGCCCGATTGGCAGACGCCCTCGCCAAAGCCAAGGTCAACATCTACGCCATCTCCACCAGCGACACCGTGGACCACAGCGTGATTCGCCTCGTCGTGGATGACTACCGCCGCGCCATGATTCTCTTTGAAGAACACGGCACGCTCGTCGTCGACGACGATGTCCTCATGATCGAAGGCGACAACAAACCCGGCTCGCTCGCAAAAATCGCGCACAAACTCGCCGACGCCAAAGTCAACATCGAGTACGCCTATTGCGCCACCCCACCCGACGCCAAAAAAGGTCTTCTGATCCTCCGCGTGGCGGACGCGAAAAAGGCTCTCAAAGTCTTAAATAGCTAGCGGCATGCAACGGTAGAAAAACGAATTCACGCACCACAAAACACCCAACACTTCTATTCACCATAAGCCCCCCTTTTCGGTACTCTCGCCCTGGCCCCCTCACCTAATCCCACCCTTCCGCACCCTCGCCAAAATTACCATTCCTCCACCAACTGTATTCTCCTCGTATTCCCTTGAGTTTTCCTGCTGTTACGTCCCCTTGGATTCTCCGCATTCGATGTTAGAATTTACGGACGGCTGAGTCGGGCAAAAAAGTTAAAATGAATGATTGCGGACTTGTGATTTGTACGACAAAACTATAAAAATTTCGCTCATTTTATTTGGGCGAAATTGAACCGAAAAACAGATGAGCAGCAACGCTAAAATTCAGAAGACTGATGGTGTTCTATTGGGGCCTCCTCCGAAACAGGGCCTGTACGATCCTCAATTCGAAAAAGACGCCTGCGGCGTCGGCTTCGTCGTCAACATGAAGGGTCGCAAGTCCCACTCTCTCGTCGAGCAAGCGTTGCAAATTCTCGTCAACCTCGATCACCGCGGCGCTTGCGGTTGCGAGGCCAACACCGGTGACGGCGCCGGCATCCTCATGCAGATGCCGCACGAATTTTTCAAGGTCGCCACCGCCAAATCCGGTTTCAAGCTCCCCAACCAGGGCCAATACGGCGTCGGCATGCTTTTCATGCCCAAGGATCCCGCCGAACGCGAGACCGTTAAATCCGCGTTGGCCAAAATCATCGCCGAAGAAGGCCAGACCCTCCTCGGCTGGCGCGATATCCCGACCGATAATTCCTCGCTCGGCGAAACCGCCCGGGCCGCTGAGCCGTTCATGATGCAGGTCTTCGTCGCCCGCAACGGGAGCCTCAAAGATGACCTCGCGTTTGAACGTAAACTCTACGTCATCCGCAAAGTTGCCGAGCAACGCATCCGTTACGGTGGCAAGATTCCCGGTGGAAAATGGTTTTACGTCTCGAGCTTCTCGTGCCGCACGGTCGTTTATAAAGGCATGTTGATGCCGGAACAAGTCGGCAAATATTACGCCGACCTTGGTGATTCCGACATGACCACCGGCCTGGCGCTCGTGCATTCGCGTTTCTCGACGAACACGTTCCCGAGTTGGGACCGCAGCCATCCGTATCGCTACATCGCCCACAACGGCGAAATCAACACGCTCCGCGGCAACATCAACTGGATGTATGCCGGCCAATCCAATTTCCAATCCGACCTGTTCGGCGACGACATCAAAAAGCTCCTGCCCGTCATCAACACCGACGGCAGCGACTCCGCGATGTTCGACAACTGTGTCGAATTGCTCCTTCTGACGGGCCGCGACCTGCCGCACGTCATGATGATGATGATTCCCGAACCGTGGGAAAATCATGAGAGCATGAGTCCCGAGAAGCACGCGTTCTACGAATATCATTCGTGCCTCATGGAACCGTGGGACGGCCCGGCTTCCATCGCGTTCACCGACGGCATCCGCATCGGCGCCTGCCTCGACCGCAACGGCCTCCGCCCTTCGCGTTATTACGTCACCAAGGACGACTTGGTTATCATGGCCTCGGAAGCCGGCGTGCTGGACATCGCCCCCGAGCGCGTGGCCATTAAAGGCCGCCTGCAACCCGGCCGCATGTTCCTCGTGGACACCGAGCAAGGCCGCATCGTCGCGGACGAAGAGCTGAAAAACAAATACGCCACCGAGCATCCATATCAAAAATGGCTCGATGAACATCACGTTTTGTTGAAGGACCTCCCCGAGCCGCCGCACACGCACGAACCCGCTCATAAAGCGGTTCTCCAGCGCCAGCAGGCGTTCGGTTATACGTTCGAAGACATGCGTTTCATCGTCGGCCCCATGGCCAACGACGGCGTGCAACCGCTCGGCTCGATGGGCACCGACACCCCGCTCGCCGTGCTCTCGAACAAGCCGCAGTTGCTGTATAATTATTTCAAACAGCTTTTTGCGCAGGTCACCAACCCGCCCATCGACCCCATCCGCGAGGAAAACATCACCTCCACGGAAACCATGGTCGGTTCGCGTGGCAGTTTGCTCAAGCCGACGCCCGAAAGCTGTGCGTTGCTTAAGCTTGAGCATCCGCTGCTCACGAATGAAGACCTGGAAAAACTCCGGCACGTCAATCGTCCGAAGTTCAAAGCCACCACCCTGCCCATCCTGTTCAAGGCTGCGGAAGGCGCGAAGGGCCTCGAAGCCGCGCTCGAAAATCTCTTCACCGCCGCCGATAAAGCCATTTTGGACGGTGCGAGCATTTTGATCCTGTCCGACCGCGAAATTAATAAAGAGAACGCCCCTATCCCGGCGTTGCTCGCGGTCTCCGGCCTGCACCATTATTTGATCCGCAAAGGCTCGCGCTCGAAAGTCGGCTTGGTCCTCGAATCCGGCGAACCGCGCGAAGTGCATCATTTTGCGTTGCTCATCGGTTACGGTTGCAGCGCCATTAATCCCTATCTCGCCTATGAGACGCTGGATGACTTGATCCACGAAGGCATGTTGCCCGGTCTCGATCACAAGAAAGCCGTCAAGAACTTCATCAAGGCCGCCGTCAAAGGCGTGGTGAAAACCATGGCCAAGATGGGCATCTCGACTATTCAAAGCTATCGCGGCGCGCAAATCTTTGAGGCCGTCGGCCTGAACAACTCCGTGGTCGACAAATATTTCACCTGGACTCCGTCGCGCATCGCGGGCGCCGGCCTCGACGTCATCGCCGAGGAAGTCCTGAAACGCCACAACCACGCCTTCCCGGATCGCCCGGTCAACGGCGTCCTCGATGCTGGCGGCCAATACCAATGGCGCGCCGACGGCGAATACCATCTGTTCAACCCGCAGACCATTCACAAGCTGCAAATCGCCTGCCGCCTCGGCAGCTA
>DASZPR010000124.1:0-7410 GCA_035550235.1 Verrucomicrobiia bacterium
GACCGGTTGCCCTGCGCGCCCCGATCATTTGCATTTCACCCCGGCGGGCTATCGCGAGTTGGGCACGCGCTACGGCCAAACCATGCTGCCGCTGCTCGGCGTGAAAACCGCGGAGACAAAATAGCCCAATGAATTGCAAACGAGCTTTGGCTATATTCGGCATCGCGGCTCTTCTTGTCGCCAACAATGCTTTCGCCACCAACCCGCTCATCACGGATCAATTTTCCGCGGATCCGAGCGCGCGCGTGTTTGAAGGCAAAGTCTACGTATATCCGTCGCATGATATTCCGTACCGTCCGGGCCGGGGACGGACCAATTGGTTCATCATGGAGGACTACCATGTTTTCTCCTCGGAAAATTTGAACGATTGGACGGATCATGGCGTGATCCTGAACCAAACAAACGTTCCCTGGTTGAACCGCCAATCGTTCGACATGTGGGCGCCGGATTGCGTCTTCAAGAATGGAAAATATTATTTTTATTTTCCTACCGGCCATCGGATTGGTGTCGCGATTTCCGACAAGCCCTACGGCCCCTTTAAGCCCGAAGAAAAGCCCATCGACGGAGCGAACGGAATTGACCCCTGCGTGCTCGTCGACAAGGACGGCAGCGCCTATTTATTTTGGGCGCTCAACCGGATTTTCGTCGCCAGGCTCAAGGACAACATGGTGGAACTGGATTCCAAACCGATGGTAATTACGAATCTTCCCACCAAGGGGCTCATTGAAGGCCCGTTCGCGTTCGAACGAAACGGCATCTATTACCTCACATATCCGCACGCGAACACCACGACGGAGAGGCTCGAGTATTCGACCAGCACCAATCCGATGGGACCTTATGAACAAAAAGGAGTGATTTTGGATGAGGCGGCCGACGGTTGCTGGACCGTTCATCAATCGATGGTCGAATATAAAGGGCAATGGTATTTGTTTTATCACGATAAGGATTTGTCACCGGAGTTTGACAAGAATCGCTCCATCCGAGCGGAATACATGTCTTTCAATGCGGACGGAAGCATCCAAAAAGTGACGCCGACGCTTCGCGGTGTCGGGATTGTGGACGCGAAAAGCAAAATTCAAATCGATCGCTACAGTGCCATCAGTCCGGAAGGCGTGTCGGTTTCGTTTCTGAACGAGACGAACCATTTTGACGGATGGAAAATTTCGTTAAACGGGCTTAATACCTGGGTTCAGTTCAACCAAGTCGATTTCGGAAAGAACGGTTTGAAGTGGGTCAAGGTTCGGGCTGCTTCACCATCGGGAAAGGGAGCGGTTGAAATTCACCTCAACGGCGTGGATGGCCCGCTACTCGCCAGGGTAGCGATTAAAAAAGATTCCGCGTGGCAAACCGTCAAAACAAAACTGGCGCAGGTTCCCGGCGGCGTTCACGATTTGGTGGTGACGCACAATGAAAATCGGGACCTGGATTTAGACTGGATCAGCTTCGAATGACGAATCAACTATGAAATTCTCCAGACGCGATTTTGTTAAGACGACCGTGGCCGGCACAGCGGGATTGTGTGTCGGCGCCTACGCCTTGGAAAGTCGCGCCGCTCAATCTTCCAACCCATTGCCGGAAGAAGACGGCTACAAACTCTGGTTGCGTTATGCGCCGCCAGGAAGTGCGGCGAAAAATTATCGTAAAGTTATTCGGCAAATTCATGTCGCCGGCGCCTCCGCCACCGCGGATGTTATTCGTGAAGAATTACGGTCGGCGGTTACGACAATGATGGGCAGCGCAGTTCCGAGTGAGGAAAAAGACCTCGCGACCGGCGCCGTCGTCGTCGGCACGCCGGAAAATTCCCAACTGGTTCGTGATTTGAAATGGGCGGCGGATTTGAGTGCTGCGGGTGATGAGGGTTTCGTTATTCGCTCGACGCGTATTCAAAAAAAACCAGTAACCGTGATCGCATCGAACAGTGAAATCGGCACGCTTTATGGCGTGTTCCATTTTTTACGGTTGATGCAGACCGGCCAATCGATTGACCGGCTTAACCTCGCCGAACGGCCGGCGCTGCAGCTTCGGTTGATGAATCACTGGGATAATCTGAATGGCACAATCGAACGCGGTTACGCCGGACCCTCAATCTGGCAATGGAACGAACTGCCGGAAAAACTCAGCCCGCGTTACGCCGATTACGCCCGCGCGTGCGCTTCCATCGGCATCAACGGCGCGGTCATTAACAACGTCAACGCGGACATTCGCATTCTTGAGCCTGGGATGCTCCGGAAAGTGGCGGCGCTGGCAGATGTGTGGCGCCCGTATGGTGTCCGGATGTATTTGTCCGTGAATTTTGCTTCACCCGAGCGGCTGGGCGGACTATCCACCGCCGATCCGCTCGATAAAGGCGTCGCCGATTGGTGGAAGGCCAAATGCGATGAAATTTACGGAATGATTCCGGATTTCGGCGGTTTCCTCGTAAAGGCAAACTCCGAGGGGCAACCCGGCCCGAAAACGTATGGCCGCACTCACGCCGACGGCGCAAATGTATTGGCCGATGCGCTCGCGCCGCACAAGGGAAACGTCATCTGGCGCGCGTTTGTTTACGATGACGACATCGACCCCGATCGTGCCAAGCGTGCCTATATTGAGTTCATGCGATTGGACGGGAAATTCCGCCCCAACGTCGCAATCCAGGTGAAGAATGGCCCCATCGATTTCCAGCCGCGCGAACCATTTCATCCGCTGTTTGGCGCGATGAAAGAAACTCCGGTTATCGCCGAGATTCAGCCCACCCAGGAATATCTCGGCCAGGCGAAACATCTCGTTTATCTCGGCACGATGTGGGAGGAATTTTTGCAATCGGACACGTTCGCCAGGGGCAGGGGATCTACGGTTGCCAAAGTTCTCGCGGGAAAAGTTCAACCGAGCCGCATCACCGGCATGGTAGCGGTCACGAACCCGGGTATGGACGCCAACTGGTGCGGACATCATTTTTCCCAATCCAATTGGTATGTGTTCGGGCGGCTCGCGTGGAACCCGGAATTATCCGCCGCAAAAATCGCCGACGAATGGACGCGCATGACTTTCAGCAACGAGAGCAAGACGGTTGCAACCATCCGCGACATGATGATGAGTTCGCGTGAGACCTTCGTGAATTACACCATGCCGCTCGGGTTGCATCACATGATCGGCGGCGACCATTACGCGCCGCAGCCGTGGAATAATCGCGCGCCGCGCCCGGATTGGACGGCAACCTATTATAATCAGGCATCGACGGAAGGCATCGGCTTTGATCGGACGAAAAAAGGTGACAAGGCCGTTGAGCAATATTTTCCACCCGTGTGCGATATGTTCGACAATCTCTCGACCTGCCCGGAAAAATTTCTGCTGTGGTTTCATCGCTGCGCATGGGATTACCGCTTGAAGTCGGGCAAAACGTTATGGAATGGGCTCTGCGCAAAATATTTTGATGGCGCAAAGCAAGCCGCCGAATTGCAGGCCACGTGGCAATCGCTCGCCGGCAAAATCGATCCGCGCCGGCACAAAGAAGTGGCGGATCGCCTGGCGATCCAGGTTGCGGATGCGGCAAAATGGCGCGACCAGATTTTGGAATACTTTGCCGGTTTCAGCAAGCGGCCCATTCGCGGTGCGAAATCGTGAGAATCCAATTCCTGCTTGGCGCCGTCCGCGACGATATGTGTCGTGCAAACGAAACCCGCATAAACATTGCTGTTCGCCCATCGCCAATCTTGGCGATGTTAAAAAATCAACTTCCGGTTAACCTTCCAGCGTTTATTCAAAGAATTTTGCGTGCAGACGTGCACGCAATGTCTAAGCGGGGTGCTGGTTCTGTAGGGGTACCAGTGCCCCGCTGTTCTTTTCCCGGAGGAATCCAATCACAAGTCCCACTATTGGCTGAAATCCTGCGGGTTGATTTGCGGATGGCGCACCGCTTCGACTCCATGTAGTTTTCGCCAAAATCCATTTGGAACGATTTGTATGAACCGAGTTTTCATGTCGCGGACGGTCTTTGCGGTGGCTTTTTTCTTCATTGGTGTTTCGTCCGCATTGCGCGCCGAGGATGCGACCAATGCGCCGTCGAATACCGAGTCGCAATTGTGGAAAGACCCGTCGCAATCCATCGACGCCCGCGTCCATGACCTCGTCAGCCGATTGACGTTGGAAGAGAAAGTGACGCAGATTCGTAATGGCGCGGCTGCGGTTCCTCGCTTGGGCATTCCCGCTTATGACTTCTGGAGCGAAGCGCTCCACGGCGTGGCCCGCGAGGGGATTGCCACCGTTTTTCCGCAAGCGGTCGGCATGGCGGCGACTTGGGACGTGCCGTTGATTCACAGCGAAGGCGAGGTCATCGCCACGGAAGGCCGTGCCAAGTACAACGAATACACGCGCACGCACAACAGAAACAGCCAGCGATACACCGGCCTCACGTTCTGGTCGCCAAACATCAACATTTTCCGCGACCCCCGCTGGGGCCGCGGCCAGGAAACGTATGGTGAAGACCCGTTTCTCACCGGCCGATTGGGCGTGGCCTTCATTGAGGGGGTCCAAGGCAACGATCCAAAATATTTTAAGGCGATGGCGTGCGCGAAACATTACGCCGTCCATAGCGGGCCCGAGCCCGAACGCCACGGTTTCAACACCGACCCGCCCGAGCGCGATTTTTATGAAACCTACCTCCCGCAATTCGAGATGGCCGTGCGCGAGGCGCATGTCGGCGGCGTGATGGGCGCTTACAATTCCGTTTACGGCGAGCCCGCCTGCGCCAATCCGCTCCTGCTCGACGATATCCTGCGCCATCGCTGGGGTTTTGACGGTTACATCGTTTCGGATTGCGGCGCCATCAATGACATTTTCGCGCACCATAAATATGTGACCACGCCCGAACAGGCGGCGGCGGTCGCGGTGAAAGCCGGCTGCGATATTTGCTGCGGCAACGATTACAACGCACTGGTGGACGCGGTAAAGCAGGGGTTGATCACCGAAAAGGAAATCGATGTCGCGGTGGGCTATGCCTTGCGGTCGCGTTTCCAACTCGGCTTGTTCGATCCGCCGGACCGTGTTCCGTTTTCGAATATTTCCATGGCGCAAAATGACACGCCGGAAAATGCCGAACTCGCGTTGCGCGCCGCGCGCGAATCGATTGTATTGCTGAAGAACGACGGCCTGTTGCCGCTCAATCGCGCCAAAATCAAACGCATCGCAGTCATCGGCTCCAATGCGGATTCCATCCCGGCGTTGCTCGGGAATTACAATGGCACGCCATCGCATCCCATCACGATTTTGGACGGCCTGCGCCGTGCGATTCCGTCGCAGACCGAAATCAGTTATGCCCAAGGCTGCCCGCTCGCATTGCGCACGAACAGTGATCCCGCGGAAATCGCCGCCCTGCTGAAAGACGCGGTGACCCTTGCGAAAAATGCGGACGTGGTGATTTATGTGGGCGGCATCAGCCCGAGCCTCGAAGGCGAGGAATTTCACAACCGACCACAATTCGTGGGTTTCCTGGGCGGAGATCGCACACTGATTGAATTGCCGGCCGTTCAGGAAAATTTGCTGAAGGCGCTCAGCGCAACCGGCAAGCCCCTCGTGTTTGTCAATTGCAGCGGCAGCGCCATTGCGATGCCGTGGGAAAACAAACATGTCCCGGTGATTTTGCAGGCGTGGTATCCCGGTGAGCAGGGCGGTCGCGCTGTTGCGGACGTTCTCTTCGGCGAAGTGAATCCCTCGGGACGATTGCCCGTCACGTTTTATAAGTCGACAGCGGATTTGCCGAGCTTCGAAGACTATTCGATGAGCAACCGCACCTATCGGTATTTCAGTGGCAAGCCACTGTTCGCGTTCGGGCACGGGTTGAGTTACACAAAATTTAAATACGTCAAAGCCACGCTGACCAATTCGAAGGTTTTGGCTGAGGAAACAGTGCGAGTTACTTTCAATCTGAAAAACGCCGGAGCGGTCGCGGGTGACGAAGTGGCGCAGGTTTATTTCCGCCACAAAAATTCCGCTGTGCCTCAACCGAAACTCGCACTGTGCGGATTCACACGCGTGAATTTGGGTGCAGGCGAAACGAAACAAGTCACCGTTGAAATTCCCGCCAGCCAATTCCGCTACTGGGACACCACGCAGAAAAAATACGTGGTGGAACCCGGCGACTACGAACTCCTCATTGGCGCGGCTTCGGATGACATTCGCTTGCATGTTCCGTTTTCAATTGTCAGCGCGAAATGAGTTGCTGAATTCGAGAACTCACGGCCAGCGCACTTGATAGAATTTTTGCGGGCTGTTGGATGGTGCGGCGTCGAGGAATTGAAATTGTCCGGGTGCAATTTCTGTGGGCGCGCCCAATTCCGTCCAGTTGCTTAATGGCAGGGAGAGATTTGTGGAACTCAGCACCGTGAAGGCGACGCCCGGGGTGTTGGTGAAGGAGAATCCAAACCCGCCATTCGAACTCACGCTGGTCAATAGCATGGAGCTGGGCGAAACCAGTTCGTAGGCGCCGATGTCAACGTGCGCACCGAATTGCCGAGGCTTGCCACGCTGGTCGAGCGACACCATGCCGAGGACGGTGTCATCGCCGGCATCGATCGCCGGACTGCCGGGCTGCAAGGCCACTGTAAGCGTCGGACCGCCATTGTCGGCGAGCGGGCCGATGAGCGGATCAATGACGGAATTGGTTGTGCCGACAATGTCGCCGTTCTTACCCTTGTGAGCCGAAGGGGCCGTAAAAATCCGGGTAATTGGTGGCGGTATTTCCCGCGAAGAGAGAGTTATTGGCGGTGAGTTCAAAGAGATTGTAAATGCCACCACCTTGACTTTCGGAATTGCGGGTGACGGTTGAGGGGCGCGGATGTCAAAACGAATCATCTGGATATGCCGCGGTTTCAATTTTGGGTTTCCGGTTGGGAAGTGGCGGCCTACGACTGGGCACGATCGGGCACGACCGCCGTTGATATTCAACCACTTGAAATGGCACGACTTGATGGCGAGTCGTGCTTCGTGGGCACGACCGGAGCACGAGTCTGAGGGGATTATTCTTTGAGAGAGGTCGCTTGGGAAACGCGTGAGTGTTGGAGATTCGATTGCGACGCCGACCAGTCGGCGACACAGCAGGCTGACAGTCTGCGGTACCGACGATGCCGTTTTACCTTCTGTTTCCATTTGCCCTTTCGCCCCTCCTTCTGCGCGTTTTTTTATAACATGGGTGTCAAGGGTGACGGTGATCAACGACAGGGTTGATGCCGTTTATTTCGCGGAATTCCGAGAGCGAAGTTTAGCTCGATTCAGTTGAGTTGGTCGGCTGTTGGCGAATAGCAGAAAAGGCCAAATGTCCCGGCACGGGGAATTCACAACGGCGACGGAGAGACTTCCTTATTTAATAAGCAGGTAAAAAAACAACTCCCCCATTTGAATCAGCGGCAAATGGGGGAGTTGAAATTTTATTCGGAA
>DASZPR010000125.1:0-3941 GCA_035550235.1 Verrucomicrobiia bacterium
AATCCCATCGGCCTCAATCTCCGCTTCGACACTGATGGACACGTCGTGCGCACGCGCTTTACGCCCCGGCTGGAACACATCGGCTTCAAGCAGGTCGTCCACGGCGGCATCATCGCCACGCTGCTCGATGAAATCATGGTATGGGCGTGCATGGCGCAGACGAAACGTTTCGCCTATTGCGCGGAATTCACTGTGCGCTTCCAAAACCCGCTCCGGCCCGGCGAAGAGGCAATCGCCACCGCCGAATTGGTGACGAACCGCCGCGACAGGATTTTCGAAGCGAAAGCCGACCTCAAAGACAGCACCGGAAAAATCCTGGCCACCGCGACCGGAAAATATTTGCCCGTGAAAGCGCTCGAACTCTCCGACATGGCCACCGATCTCGTGGGAGACCCGCGCCAGGTTTTAGAGCGCTGAAGCCAGTGCGCTATTTCACTTCGAAATCAATATTCAGCCGTTCCAGCGTGGTGCCTTCATCGAAGCTGAGCTGGGACAAATGGTGATTGTAGAGATCCAGAGCCTGAATTTCATTGCCGCGCGCCGAGGTCAAATCACGTTGCACCAGCAGCACCTGGTAGGTCGTGCTCTTGCCGTTATCCAACTTCTTCTGTTCCGCATCCAGCGCCTGTTCTTCGTAAAGACGCTGCGCATGCGTGGCCTGAACTGAATTATAATCAGCTAACAAAGTCCCGATATCATTGTCGATGGCGATGAGGATATCCCGTTCCTTTTGTTTTACCGTGAGGACATATTGCTGCAGCGAAACCTTCTGCGCCTTGTAAGTATTGCGCGGTCCAATATTCGCCAGCGGCATGCTGATCTGGCCGCCGACGGTCCACATGGGCAGATTCTGCTGTTGAATATCATAAAGCGCGCCGCTGTACACCGGGCCCGATCCGTTGTAGCCAAAGGTTCCAAACACGTCCAATTCCGGGAACATTTGATTGAAATTATACTTCAACTGAATGCCTGCCTGCTCCGCATTCAACTTCGCCTGTTGATAATCCGGCCGCGACTCAAGCGCTTTCCGCCAACTGCCCTGGCGGTCGAATTGGCGCTTGGGCGCCGTCAGGGTTCCCGTGGGCACAATGCCAATATCCGCCCACTTCGCAATCTGGTCGGTAATGTAAAGTTTGAGCACACGTTCCTGCGTTCCCAACTGGCTTTTCGCGGAAATAATGGCCGCGCGATCATGCGCCGCCTGCGCCTCCGCGTTCGCCAAATCCAGTTCCGCCATCGCGCCCACTTCCAATTTCTTTCTATTTTCCGCCACCAATCGGTCCGAGGACTCGGCCGCCATTTCCTGCACTCGCACATACTCCCGCGCGTAAATCAAGTCATAGTAGGCCTGCTCCAACGACGTCAGTGTTTGCATCAATTGCAACTTCAAACCATACTCGTCATACTTGACGCGATTTTTGTCGACCCGTATCAACAAGCGCGAACTGTCGATCCAGAAATTTCTCAGCAACGGTTGCGTTATATTGACACCCGCCTGCGCGCCCGCATTCCGTCTGAGTTCAAAACCGTTATTTTGGATCGTATCCGCCGTGTTCCCAAAAAACCGGTACGTCGTTCCGATCGGGGTCAATCCGTTTACATAAGTGCTGAAGCTGTCCTGATCGGAAAGGGTGCCACCAATGATGTTCGTTCCCAGAAACACCGGGCCGCTCTCGGAATGCTGATGTTGGCCGGAAAAAAACGCCGTCGGATCGTACGCTCCGTAAGCAGCCTTGAGGTTGTAACGGGAAATTTCCGGGGCATACCGCGAAATTTGCAACTCGATGTTGTTCTTCAACGTCAGGTCAATGCACTCCTGCAGCGATAACTCTCGCGTTTCGGTCGGTGCACTCTCCTCCGCCGCGAGCGTATTGGTCAAGGACGCGTAAACCTCGTCCGGACCGCCCGGCATATTGGTGCCCATCAAAGTGGCCGCGGCATTGCCATTGGTATTCTGCGCCGATGCCCCGAAGGCACACAACATCATTGCCAACAAAATTCCTATCCGTTTCATCACGCGTGCAGATTGAGCCATCCATTTGGATTCGTCAAACAAACCGTTTTTTCTGCGTCTTTGCATATTTTGTCTCGCTCTCTGTCGATTCTCAGCCGGTAGGGACGGTGCGCTTGCGCCGTCCCCGCCCGCGTACTAGCGGGCGGCATTTCCATCCGTCATATACCAACACTCGCAAATTGGACCGCGCCGGCCCGCATTCCTCATGGACGCTAGCCGGACGAAGCACGTTTCAACCGATCCCCAATCGCCCGCCACTCGCTCGTCTCCGGCGGCGCTTCCACGATGATCAACTCCGCACCCAGCTCGTCGCACCGGTGCAACTCCGCATACAACGCGCGCGCAAACGCCTCCGCATCGTGCGGAATCACGCTCACGCTGCTGAACCCGGCCTGCGACGGTATGTGCGTGTGCGCAATCACGTGCCGAATGGACAGTTGAGAGTCGAGAGTTGAGAGTTGAGAGTTCAAATCCCGCTCATCGCGCCATTTCAAAATCACCAACTTCGCTTTTGGCGCGTAATGTTTCGTCAACTGCCCCGGGCTCTTCAAAACCGCGCCGCGGTTATGATCGCCCATTGCCAGGTGTCCCGTCACCGCCGCGAGCGCCTGCTCGTGAATCATCCCCGGCCGCAACAAGCGCGGCGGATTCACCGTCAAATCAATCACCGTGGATTCAATACCCACCTGCGCCTGGCCGCCATCCACAATCAGCGGAATCTTCAATTGTTTCGCCACGTGTTCCGCGTTCGTCGGCGAAATCTGGTTCGATAAATTCGCGCTCGGCGCCGCCAGCGGAAAATCGCAAACCCGAATCACTTCCTGGATGAACGGATGGCTCGGCCATCGCACACCAACCGTCTCACCGCCCGCCGTCACCATATCCGGAATCTGCTTCGACCGCGGCAACACCATCGTCAACGGCCCCGGCCAGAATGCCTTCGCCAGTTTCTCCGCCACCGGGGGCCAGTCCGTCACGCAACGCCGCGCCATTTCCGCGCTCGCCACGTGCACAATGATCGGATTGTGCGCCGGACGGCCTTTGATTTCGAAAATGCGCGCCACCGCTTTTGCATCCAACGCATTTGCCGCCAGCCCGTAAACCGTCTCAGTCGGCAGCGCCACCACTTCGCCCGCGCGCAATAAATCCACCGCCCGCGCCACCGCGGCATTGAACAAAGCCCGCGTATGAGTCGGCAGGACTTCTGTCTTCATCGGCTTTAACTCGGCGCGTTCATTCGTAACGCAACGCATCGATTGGATCGAGTTTCGACGCCTTCCACGCCGGATAAAATCCAAACAAAATCCCGATGACCGCGCTGGATACAAACGCGACCGCTATCCACACCGCCGGCGTGACCGATGGCGTATTGCCGAAGTGCGCAATGAGCATTGAAACTCCCATGCCGAAACCGATCCCGATCAACCCGCCAATCGCGCTCAACGTCACCGCTTCCATCAAAAATTGCACCACGATGTCCGCCGCGCGCGCGCCCACCGACATACGGATGCCGATTTCCCGGGTCCGTTCCGTCACGCTCACCAGCATGATATTCATGATGCCGATGCCGCCCACGAACAACGAAACCGCCGCCACGCCGGAAAGCAAAAATCCCATCGACTTCGAAGTCGCCGTGACCGCGTTCATCAGTTCCAATTGATTGCGCACCGTAAAGTCGGGCTCCCGGCTGCGATGCCGCGCAGACAGCGTATCCGTAATCTCCTGCTGCACCTGGTCGATCACCTTGTCATTGGCCGCCTGCACCAAAATTGAATTCACAAACGTGCGGCTCGTGATGCGCCGCATGTGGCTCGAGTAGGGCACCAGCACAATGTCATCCTGGTCCTGCCCGAACAGGTTAAAACCTTTCGGCGCCAGCACGCCGACGATGGTGAAAGGAATATTCCGCACCCGAATCGTTTGCCCC
>DASZPR010000126.1:0-6792 GCA_035550235.1 Verrucomicrobiia bacterium
ATTCTCTCTTCCAATTCTGCTTGCCGCATGCGCGACAAAACCTGTTGTCCGCGTCACCGCTGCGTCCGTTCCCGGCACAACATTGCCGGCTGACAGCGTCGAAAGCGTGCGTTACGCGGAGAATATCAAATCTTACTCGCTTGGTCGCTATGTGGATCCTACCGATCCGCTCATTATGCACGAAGAGCATCCTATTTATCGCGTTGAGACAACCGCAAAATGGAACCTGCATCCTCCGACATCACCGGTTCTTGTTTCTTCGGGGCCAATTACACGAATTCGCGATACGGCTAAAACCACCGCTCTGCAACGTGATGAACTGGCTGCCGAATTGAATCGCCAGAAGGAAATCACCACCGCCGTCATCCAGAACAGTCAAGCAATGACCCATAAACTTGGCGAAATGGCTTCGGCGGTCCAGCAAACGAAGCAGATGGCAGCCGGTGCCGTGCAACTTCAAAAGCAGATTGATGCTGCAAACCAACGGCTTGATTTGCTGGAGGAACAGTTGCGCAAAAAGCAGGGGAGCGACCGGTCTGTTACTCCTGCGGTGCCTCCCCAAATCGACCAGCCTGGCTGGTGATGGACGTTATTATGACAAACCCAATCCAAACAAAACTCAGCGTTCCGTTCGAGACAGCCGAACTTTACATCCAAGCCAACCTTGAGATCGAGAAACGCCTGGGCAAAGCGCCCGGCGTGGAGGTCCTCATGGCATTGGTTCTGGAAAAAGAAAACCCGATGGAGTTCGTCGATGACTATTGCGACATCCTGTTGCGGAAGTCCGGCCCTTCACGGGTTGAAACCTAAACCAAACAAACAACCATGACCATGATTAAAAGAAACTCGAAATCACAATCCACCGATGCCGGCTCCGACGCGACACAGTTCAGGGAGAACTCGCAGGTTAACGCCAAGATCGACGATTATATCAAAAGCAATCCCAAGCACTGGCAGTTCATTCAGTCGATGCCGCGTGAGCGGCTCGAGCGTGTGCTGGTCCTGAATGAAGTTCAAAAGCTCGACCGCCGCGAAAAAATGCGTGAGGGCGTGCTGACGAAGCTCGATCAGAATCCTGAAATGAAGGCGCACATCGAGGGGCTCGTGAAAAATCTCCCGGAAAGCCAGCGCGAAAGCGCAATGGTTTCCATCGCCGCCAGAACGCTGCGCGAGCTGAAACCTAGGCAGACAACCGGGGTCCAAGTCTGACCTACCGCCACCGCCCAAAGACTTTCGCATTTTCCGCTCAGCTTCGCCGCTCCAAAAGCGAAAGACTTTGGCTACCACCTTGCCGCAGGGAGAAATGATGTCGCCGCTCCACGGTGTTGCGCGGCCACATCGCTCCGAAAACTTCTTTCATGATACAGCGTTCAAGCAAATCCGTGGTTCCCGATGGTTCAATACCCACCGATGAAAATGTCTCGGGGGATTTCTACAGGCAAAAATTGAAGGAAGCCTTGGGCGAAGGTGTTGAGGCGCTCAAGGACCCTGAGATTGAAGCGAAGGTGCAGACGTACTTTAGTGAAAATCCTGATTATAGCAGGGATGCGGCTCACGTCGCCGCCATTGCGTGCAGGTTCAAAAAAGAAAAGGTGGCTGCATTGTCAGAAAACAAACGAAGCGCGACGCGACCCACGAAAATACGTTCGCCATAGGCGCGTCATTCGATATGTTGAAGCGCAACGGAAAACCATCGGCACAGCAACAACTGAGCCTGTTTGATTTTTCATCGATTGGAAGGACCAGAACCCATGAGCAGCACATATCCCCTGACCGGTTACGGCCTGATGGCGAAGCGCCACTGGATGGAGTTTTGCCCCAGGATGGTGAAGGAACTGGAGGCGCAAGGGAAACTGGAAGAGGCGCTTTACGAGGCGCAGGAAACGACGAGCGCGGAGATGATGGAACTGCGCAACAAGCTTCAGAAACAGCAGAATTTGACGCCACAACAGGCCTACGACCAAGCGTGGGAGGTGATCCGGGAGAAATACATCTACCTTCGTCCGGAAGAAACGGCAGTTTAAATAGCAATAATTACCGCATCGGCGAGGCTGATCGTCTCGGCACGGGCTCGTTGAAGCAGAAGTGCCGGGACAATTTCGCAGCCATTGAATTGGCGAGAAAGCTCGATTCCGAGAAACGCCCGGCAACGGATGAAGAACGACGGATTCTTGTCAAATACGTCGGTTGGGGTGGTATTCCGCAAGTTTTCGCATTGCAGGAATCCCGCGAGTGGCGGTCTGAGCGGGAGCAACTGAAGGCTTTGCTTTCTGAGCAGGAATATGAATCGGCACGGGCCACCACCCTCAATGCCCATTATACTTCACCTACTGTTATCGCTGCGATTTATCGCGCTGTGGAGCGATTGGGATTTCAGCATGGGCGCATAATCGAGCCCGCGCTAGGCATCGGACATTTTTTCGGCCTGATGCCGGAGTCGATGAGCGTGCATTCCACGCTCACCGGGATCGAAATCGATCCTATATCTGCCAGCATTGCCCGCAAACTCTATCCTGACGTGGACATCCGCAACCAGGGATTTGAAAAGGCGATCCTCGCAGACAACTCATTCGATCTTGCGATCTCCAATGTGCCTTTTGGCGATTACAAACTCCACGACACAAAATTCAACGCGCACAATTTCTTTATTCACGATTACTTTTTTGCCAAAGGAATGGACAAGGTCCGACCGGGCGGTCTGCTGGTCTTCATCACCTCAAAAGGCACACTCGATAAAATCGATTCCGGCCTGCGCGATTTTCTCCGGGAGAAAGTGGATTTTCTCGGTGCGATCCGGCTGCCAAACACAGCTTTTAAACAGAACGCAAATACGGAAGTCACAGCGGACATTATTTTCCTGCGCAAGCTCGAAATCGGGGAAACTCCTGCCGGAACTGCATGGTCCGCTCTTGCCGAGCATTCAAATCCCGACGGCGTGATTTTCCAGATCAATGAATATTTCGCTGCCAATCCCCACATGATGCTCGGCACGATGCGGAACGTCGGAAGGATGTACCAATCGAACGAGCCGACGCTCGCCTCTGATGGCCGCAATCTTGCCGAAGCATTGAATGATGCCGTTCAAAATCTGCCCTCCAACGTCTATCGTCAGACCACGCAAGAATCGGCGACGGTCAGTGGAGCGAAACAGGACATTCTCGCGCCCGATTACATCAAGGAAAACGCCTATGCGCTGCATGACGGCGTAATAGTTGTCCGAATCGGAGACGTCTTGCAGCCCATCGAGAACTTGGGTGAGGACCGGGCACGGCGTATTCGGGCGATGATCAAATTGCGTGACGCGGTGCGCGAAGCATTGCGCACGCAGATCGAAGGGCGGGACGAGGAATCGGTGGTTCTTGCGCGCCGGGTCCTGAACGACCGGTACGATTATTTCGCCGCGCATTTCGGTCCGATCAATGAGAAGCCCAATCTGCGGGCCTTCGACAACGATCCTGACCTGCCGCTTCTTTTGTCGCTGGAGGATTACAGCGAGGAAACTCGCAGGGCGACGAAAACCGCTATTTTCCGGGAACGCACCATCCAGCAGGCGCAGGCTCCGCGGTTTGCGGAGACACCCAAGGACGCGCTGGTGCTTTCACTCAATGCGACGGGTCGAGTGGATTTGCGAACGATGGAGGCTCTTCTAAACCGCCCCGCCGACGAATTTCTGCCTGAATTGAAGGGCTTGGTTTATCGCAACCCGCAAACGGAACAGTGGGAGACTGAAGATCAATATTTGTCCGGCGATGTTCGTGTCAAACTAACGGAGGCCCGCGCCGCAGCCGTCGGTAATTCGTTCTATCGTGAAAATGTCACCGCTCTCGAAGCGGTGCAGCCCGTTGACTTGAGCGCCTCGGAAATCGATGCGCGTTTGGGCGCGGCATGGATTCCTGTGTCGGATGTTGAGGTTTTTGCCAAATCACTTCTCGGCAGCGATGGCATTACCGTCCAGCACGCGGCCCCGCTGGGCACGTGGTTCGTAAGAGGCGATTTCTCCGCGCGCAGCACCGTGGCAAACACCACGGAATGGGGGACCATGCGTTATTCCGCTCTGGAGCTGATTCAGGATGCGCTGAATCTCAAAACGCCGACCGTGTACGACACGGATCCCAGAACGAAGTCCCAAACAATCAACGCCCAGCAGACGGAAGCGGCCCGTGACAAGCTCGAAAAAATCAAGGAACGCTTCAAAACCTGGATTTGGGAAGATGACGAACGCCGGGAACGGCTTTGCCGCAAATACAATGACGAGTTCAACAGTGTCCGATTACGGGTGTTTAACGGCAGTCATTTGACGCTGCCTTCCAGCAGCCAGCAGGTCGCGTTGCGTCCGCATCAAAAGAACGGCGTCTGGCGCATTATCCAGAGCGATAATACGCTGCTCGCGCATGTGGTGGGCGCCGGCAAGACCTACACGATGGTCGCTGCGGGAATCGAATTAAAGCGGCTCCGGCTCGCCACGAAGCCGATGTTCGTGGTGCCCAATCACATGCTCTCGCAGTTTTCAGCGGAACTGCTCACGCTTTACCCAACGGCGAATATTCTCGTGGCAGGAAAGGACGATTTCGAGAAAACAAACCGTGCCAGGCTGTTCAGCCGTATCGCAACTGGGAATTGGGACGCGGTGATTGTCACCCATGCCAGCTTTGAAAAAATCCCTCTCTCTTTGGAAACGCGTCGGCAGTTCATCTTCGACCAGATCGCGGAAGTTGAAACCGCGCTCCAGGAACAGCGGGCCGAACGCGGAACGCGGCTGGTGAAAGAGTTGGAGAGGGTAAAGAAACGTCTCACTGCCAAACTGGAAACGCTTGCCGCCAGTCACAAGAAAGACAATACGCTCACGTTCGAGGAACTTGGTATAGACCGGCTTTTCATTGATGAAGCCCACAAGTTCAAGAATCTCTTCTACGTGACGAAAATGTCGCGCGCAGCCGGGTTGCCTCAAACAGCTTCGGAGCGCGCATTCGATCTGTTTCTCAAAGTCCAACACATCCAGGAAAAGAATAATGGCGGGGGTGTGGTGTTCGCTACTGGAACGCCGATTTCCAACACGATGGCCGAGATGTTCACCATGCAGCGCTATTTGCAAATGGGCGCTCTCCGGCGGAACTGCCTCCAACATTTCGATTCATGGGCCGGAACTTTCGGAGAGACGGTCACGACGATGGAACTTAGTCCAGATGGCTCCGGATACCGGCTGCAAAGCCGTTTTGCGCGCTTTGTGAACGTGCCGGAATTGATGCAACAGTTCCGGCGGGTCGCCGACGTGCAGACGGCGGAAATGCTTAAACTTCCGGTGCCGAAACTCGAGCAGGGAAGGCCGGTCACCGTCAGCGCACCCGTAAGCCCCGAGCTGAAACGGTTTGTCCAGACATTGGTAAAACGCACCGAAAAAATCAAAAACGGCAAGGTCGATCCGCGTGACGACAACATGCTCAAAATCACCACCGAGGGGCGAAAAGCCGCCTTAGACTTGCGCTTGGTTCTGCCTCACATCCGTGAAAATCCCGATTCCAAGGTCAATCTCGCCATCGAAAAAATTCATCAAATCTGGGTCGATTCCACGCCACAAAAAGGAACACAAATGGTGTTTTGCGACCTCTCGACGCCGCAGGCGAATGGCGACTCGTTTTCCGTTTACCATGATGTGCGGTCAAAGCTTGTCGCACGAGGTGTTCCTGATGCCGATATTGCGTTTAGCCAGGACCATGAGGACGACGTTTCAAAGGCATCGCTTTTCAAATCTGTCCGCGAAGGAAAGGTGCGCATCTTGGTTGGGAGCACCATGAAAATGGGGGAGGGCACCAATGTCCAAAAGCGATTGATTGCACTCCATCATCTTGATGCGCCGTGGCGTCCAGCCGACATCGAGCAGCGTGACGGCCGCATCGTACGCCAGGGCAACCAGAACGAATACATCAAAATCTTCCGCTACGTGACCGAGGGAAGTTTTGACGCCTACATGTGGCAGACGCTCGAAACGAAGAGCCGCTTTATTGCGCAGGTGATGACCGGCGATGCAACCATGCGCCGGGCCGAGGACGTGGACGCCGCGGCGCTCACATACGCCGAGGTCAAAGCCATCGCGTCCGGCAATCCACTTGTCATCGAGAAGGCCGCTGTCGACGCGGAGGTGATGCGTCTGACCCGCTTGAAGAAACAGCATTCTGAAAGCCTTTATCAAATCCGCTACCGGATCAAAAGCCTGGCTGAGAACATTGGCATGGTGGAGCGCGATATTGCGAATATTCGAGAGGACCTGCGCACGCGGACCAGCACGAAGGGGAAGGATTTCTCGATGGTAGTGAACAAGGAAACATTCACGGATCGCGCGAAAGCGGGCCGCCAGCTCGTTTTCATGGCCGCCGCGCTCAAGCCGTTTCAGGCCACGAAAACCATCGGCAGTATCGCGGGATTCTCGGTTTCAATCCAGCGACTCGATGAACGGGCGAATCTCGTTATCCATGGCAAAAATACCTATACCGCCAATATCAGCGACAGCGCCCTCGGAACAATCGCCTCACTGGAACACACACTGGACGGCTTGGATGACCGGCTTCATGAACGCGAGGCCGACCTGAAACAATGTCGCAAACAAAGCGAAGACCTGGAAAAACAAACGAATCAACCATTCGAGCATGAGGAAAAACTGGAGACGGCGACAAAGCGCCAGCAGGAGATCGTCACCGCTCTCGACATCACGAAAAACCAAGCTTCTGCCTCCGTCGGGGAATCAGAGGAAATTTCGCAGTCTCCACAGCAGGAAATGGAAAGTGAAGCCAAGAAGCT
>DASZPR010000127.1:0-3337 GCA_035550235.1 Verrucomicrobiia bacterium
CAGGCCCCTGCCCTCTCTCCTGGGAGAAGAGAAAACTTTGTCGCGCTCACGGGGACTACTGACTCAATCCAGCATGAGTTATGCGCTCATGAGGCGGAGGAGTTCGGCGCGGATTTGGTCGATGCGGCGCTTGTCAGTTTCACGTTTTTGGAGGAGGACGGCGGCGACCTCCGGGCTGGCTTTGACGCGTGACTCGATTTGCTGCTGGACTTTGATGTCGATCATTTCTTCCAGCAAACTTAAAAATGTGCTCGGTTGCATGGGTGGACTAAAGCATCCGGCGGGCCAGTTTTGTCGATATAGGAGCCGCGTAAACGCGGAACTACAAACAGGCAAAAAACTTGTGTAATGATAACCTCCGTGTGATAAGTCTGCGATGCCGACGAACAAAGGCGCCATTCGCATTTTCCGGTTATTTGGAATCGATGTTTTCCTTCACTGGTCATGGTTCCTGATCGTAATTTTCGATATTCAAACCCGCGCGCAATACTATGACTCCTACATTTGGAATGCGCTGGAGACGCTGAGTTTGTTTGGAATTGTGCTGATGCACGAATTTGGACACGCGCTGGCGTGCCGGAGTGTGGGCGGGAAGGCAAATCAAATCGTGCTGTGGCCGCTCGGCGGTGTGGCGTACGTCGCGCCGCCTCAACGGCCGGGTGCGACGCTGTGGAGCATCGTGGCCGGGCCACTCGTTAATGTGATGCTCGTGCCAATTCTTTCGGCGCTGGTTCTTCTTGCTCGTCATGCCGGATGGGACGAAACGTATAAAAATTTGGACCATTACATAGTCGCCATCTGGTGGATCAACCGCATTATTTTAATTTTTAATTTATTGCCTATCTACCCCCTGGATGGCGGACAAATTTTTCGATCGTTGCTGTGGTTTGTCGTAGGGCGCGCGAACAGTTTGATGGTGGCGTCTGCCTTGGGTTTTGTGGGGGTGGCGGGGATGGGATTGGTAGCTTATCTCACGGGAGAGCCATGGTTCTGGATTTTAGCGGCTTTTGCAGGTCTGAATTGTTGGACGGGATTCCGGCAGTCGCAGGGGTTATTGCGATTGGAGAAAGCGCCGCGGCGACAGGAGTTTCATTGCCCGGTGTGTCGGGAATCGCCGCCGATTGGAGAGTTTTGGCGGTGCGGCCGGTGCGGAAAGGCGTTTGATACTTTTCTGACGCAGGCGTTTTGCCCGAATTGCAACGCCGAGTATCCGGCGACGGCGTGCCCGTATTGTTTCGACAGCAAACCAATGGCGGAGTGGCGCGGGTTTCAGGCACCGATGAATCCGCCGCCGGGTTGATTTACGCGGTAAGTTGGTAACGGTTTAAGCCGACTGCAAGTCGACGCTCAAAAGAGAAAGGACGCGATTGCTCGCGCCCTTTCGTTTTATAAATGTTGCGAACGATTACTGCAATTTCGCGAGGGCGGCTTTGACAGCGTCGAAGTTCGGCAGATCCTTAGGCGTAGGAGTTTGTTCGCTGTATTGGATGACGCCGTTCTTATCAATGACGAAGGCAGAGCGCGCGGCGGTGTCGCCCACGCCGGCGAGCATCGGGAACACGACGCCGTAATCCTTAATGACTTGCTTGTTCAAATCGCTGGCGAGAGTGATGCCGATTTTTTCCTTTTGTGCCCAGGCTTCCTGCGCGAACGGGCTGTCCACGCTGACGCCGATGACATCAGCGCCGACGCCGGAGTAGGCATTGAGGCCGGAGGTAATGTCGCACAGTTCCTTGGTACAAACGCTGGTGAACGCGAGCGGGAAAAACAGCAGAACGGTGTTTTTCTTGCCGAAGTTGTTGCTGAGTTTGACGTCCACGAGGCCGGACGCTTGTTTGGATTTCAGTGTGAAATCAGGTGCTTTGCTGCCAACGGATAATGCCATAATTCAGATGCGTTGATGTTTTTTGTTAAATTTAGTGAGAGGTTTTATAGAGTGGGACGAGGCGCGTGTCAAATGAATGAAATAGCATTTTATAATGCAGCGAGAACTTCCTCGGCGTGTTCTTCCGGCTTTACGTCGGGCCAGATTTTTTTGATGCGGCCGTCGGGACCAATGAGAAAGGTGACGCGGTGGGTGCCGAGGTATTTGCGGCCCCAAAATATTTTCATGCCCCAGACGCCGTAGGCTTCGACGATTTTCTTGTCTTCATCGGCCAGTAATGTGAATGGCAGGCTGAATTTTTTGACGAATTTGTCGTGGGACTTCACGGAGTCAGGGCTGACACCGAGGATGACGGCGCCGCGTTTTTTGAAGGCGGCGAAGCCGTCACGAAAGGCGCAGGCTTCCTTGGTGCAGCCGGAAGTGTCGTCTTTGGGGTAAAAATAGAGGATGACGTTTTTGCCTTTGAGTTCGGCGAGAGAAATTTTACCGCCACCGTTGGTCAGGGCGGAGAAGCCGGGCGCGAGGTCGCCTTCTTTCAATTTGATATCGGGTTTGAACATAAATTCCTACGCAGGTTACGGAGGTGGCGGGGATTAAAAAGATAAAATTAAATAAACTCCGAGCATTGAAACACTAAACTTCGAACGCTGAAGGACAAATCCGCCCCGTTACCTCGACGGCTACAGTTTTCCGTCGGGGGTGGCGGAACTGTTTGGGTGCGAGGACAACTGTTTCATGCCGTCCCAGACGTAGAGCAAGCCGGAAATACCGGTACAGATGGCAGCGCCAAGGGTCCATACGGAAAACCAGGCGGGCGGAAATTCCGCGTCCCATTTGAGCAGGACCCAAATGATGCAGAGCATTTGGAGCACGGTGGCAATTTTGCCGGTCATGTGCGGGCGGACTTTGACCTTGCCGATGGTCGCGTGGATGACGCCGTAGCCAATCAATATGATCAAGTCGCGGCCGATGATGGTGCCGGTGAGCCACAGCGGGATGCTGCCGAAACGCGGGTGGTTGTCGAAGGTGAATAGCACGATGCCGGAAACGAGCAGCAGTTTGTCGGCGATCGGGTCCAGGATGGCGCCGAGTTCGCTGCGCTGGTTATAGTGGCGGGCGATATAACCATCGACGCCGTCGCAAATCGCGGCGATGGCGAAGGCGAGCGTGGCCAGGAAGCGAAAGGTTTCTTCGCCGGTCTTGACGTAATAGAGGGCTTCGACGACGAAGAAGGGAATGAGGAGCATTCGCAGGATCGTCACCTTGTTAGCCGTGGTCATATTGCGAGTCGACATGACAGTATAGAGGGAACGGGGACTGGCGACGGGTGACAAGAAAAATCGCTTCCCGGGGTGGTAAACACCGAACATCGAACAACCAATGAATTACACAATCGAGAGCCTTGCCGGGTCGGAGACTGGCGCTCCGACGGGAATCCGCCTTGTCACCTCG